>QNCV01000054.1 GCA_003645845.1 Fidelibacterota bacterium
CGGACATTTTCAGGAAGATCATCAATAAACAGGCAATTTTCAGGCGACTGCCCGGCTACATCTAGAGCTTTCTGATAAATTGCTTTGTCCGGTTTGCGCGTTCCCACCTGATATGATAAAACCAAATTGTCGAATTCATCCAGAATATCCGTTTTTAATCGCACCGCACGGATATGCAGATCGTTTGTATTGGATAAAAGAATCAGTCGGGCCTGTTGCCTCAGGATGGGGATAATTTCAATTACATCGGGAATGGGTTCAAAGCATTTTTGCCAGATTCGGATTAATTTTTCTTCGGTGATCCCATTTGGAATTTCGAACTGCCTGTGAATTTTATCCAGATAATCGACGGTGTTCAGCAGTCCCGTTTCGAACTCGATCTCGGCCTGCGACAGGGCAATTCTTTGAACAAGCTCTAAAGACATGCCCGGCAGCTTGGCAATTTCACGAATGGCCCGTTCTTTATTCACATGAACGATGACATTTCCAAGATCGAAAAAGAGTGTCTGTGTCACAGGATAACCTTGAGAAAGCGGCAATGTGTTCCGGTTTAATCTATTTTTCGTCGATGACGATTTCGGTTTCAAGTTTTCCGATCGCTTTTTCGGAATGACTCTTCAGCGCCGTGGTTTCATATTTATCCAGCTTATCGAGTGTTTCTTCATCGAGCATTTTCAGATGTTTCAGTATGGCGATGGCCATGGAATCGGCTGCTTTCCAGTTACCGTCGAGAACTTTAATGGCAATGCCGGTGTGCCCCGATTCGGTCCTGATACCGATACAACGGACTCCTTCAAAACCGTATTTTGAAACAGCTTTGCCATGCATAGCCGTGATGAAATCCGTGTCAAAACGACCCTTGCCTGCTATCAGTTTGGGATGCAGATTCATGACATGAAATATTTTCTGCAGCGATTCATCCGTACCGGCTGCGAGTTTGCGGTACATGATAGCCAAGTTGAAAAGCGGCATAAAATAGGTGGGAATATTCCCGTTGTCCACTTCCATGGGAATTTTCTCTTTTTCGGAGTAGTCTTTGATTTTTTCAAATATCCGCTGCTGTATGGGGTGTTCTACATTGGTATAGCTGTTAATATCGATATCCATAGCCTTTGCGGCGGTCAGGATTCCGGCGTGGACACCGCTGTTGCTGTTGTGCAGAACGGTAGGTCGTCGGCCCTGAAGAATAAGTTGTTCATAACTCGTGTGATCAAGGGGAGGGTGAATACCGCATTGCAAGGCATCCAAATTCAGTCCGGCCTTTCTTAGTAATCTGGTCACAGCTTCAGCCTGATATGCCTCGCCGTTGTGGCTACTGCTGGCAATGGCGATGTCTTCATCGTCCAGATTAAATTTATCCACAGCGCCGGATTCGAGCAGCACAGCCGTCTGGAAGGGAGCGGCAGCCGCTTGAATGAAGACGGGATACTCGGATTCCCCGGCAGTGAAGATGATTTCATTATTATCGTTTACCGCAACGGCATAACCGAGGTGGAACGATTCCACAACATCGCCGCGATATTGTTTTGCAACTAAGATCATAGTGGTTTACTCCTCTAAGTAATATCAATTATATCGGTTAACTCTTTTACAGCTGGTTCAAATCCTTTTAAAAATGACTGGGCAAGCAGGGCGCGTCCTACAGAGATAAATTCGACGTCAATAACCTCGATAATCGCTTTGATGATCCTTCGATCCAGGGCGCCGCCCACCGAAACCCGCAGGCTATTACGATTACCCGTTCGAATGGCATGTGTTATCTCTTCCAGACATTCCAGAAAGGGAATCTGTTTGTCGATTTCGGAAAGTTCATTGCTGCTTACCTCCACCTCGTCGATGCCCATCTGATATGCCTCTTTCATCTGTCTGACTTCGGGCTTCAGACGCAGAGCGACACCGACATCGTCAATATTGACGATTGAAGTGACCAGGTCTTTGACGGCTTTTGATGGAATTTCAACCGTATTATCGCTCTTCTCCGGATCGCAGATTGTGATAATGTCCGGTCTCAGCAAAAGCGCCTTTTGAACCACTTGCATATCCACCGGCACCCGGATATTAATCCGGCTGTTCGTCATTGACCGCAACAGGTTCAGATTATTCATCGGTGCAATCTCCTGTCCGTAGCTGAAACCAATACCGCCAACACCAATCGTTTCAACATAACTAATCAGATTCAGAGGATTGGAAATTGGTGCGCCGGTGATTTTTGCCAATGCGATAAAAGGATCAAAATTAACTTCCAGGTATGGCATTTTATTTATCCTTTCAAGAGACAATTTCCGAGGCAAAACAGAGGGATATCCCCGCAAATTTGCCTGTATTTATGAGCTCTTTAAGCACATTCAGAGTTTCCGGATACACATGACCAATAGCGATGGCAAAGCCGCGCCGTTTGGCCACCTCAATGGCTTTGTCAAATTGCGCCTCAATTTCGCTCTTATCCCTGTTATTATCAAGGAATACCGAACGGCAGGCTGTCGGCAATCCCTTCACTTTTGCGACTTCGTAAGCCACGCTGAGAGGGGATGTAAAACTGTCAACAAAGTACAGACCCTTTTTTTTCAGGCTGTTTATGACCATTTCCATCACATCCTTGTCGGCCGTCGCCAGGGAACCCATGTGATTATTCATTCCCACGGCCTCCGGTATATCCCGGACGGCTTCGAAAATGCGTTGTTCCACTTCAATACCGCGCATCGATTGCCGGATCATGAATTGATCCTCACCGGATTTATACTCATGCCGCTCCGGTTCCATGGGCATGTGAATAATGATCTCTTTTTGGTTCTTTTTTCCTTCGGAGGCGACCCAGCGGGAAAACCGGTGTCCCGGAATCACTGATAAGGTCAGTTTACTGTTGAGATAAATAAATTGTTTGATGACGTCGTTGTTACTGTAGCCGAAATCATCAATAATAACGGCCAGCTTCGGTTTTCGGTGCAGTTGACCTTTCAGGATCAGATAATCGTTGCTGCTTTCACCTTTTAGAAATGCCAGTGTTCCGATGGATTGGTTGTAATAGTCCACAATGGCCAGGAATCCCCGGTTCTGGGAAAAGCGATTGATGTTGCGGATGGCGCAGCCGCGTTGCCGGATGATTGGCTTGATGGTTTCAATTGCATCGCTGGTGCTTTTATCGGCGGGTATACTGAAAGCCAGAAACAGACCGTTGCTATTGTCGCTTTCGATTTGAATTTCGGAGAATCCGCTTGCTGCTATCGCATTTCGGATGGTATTGTTCAGAAGAGTCCTGCCCTCAATATGGATTGAAGTGCGGGAGGGAGTCGCTTTCGGATAGAAATATATAAGAATGGCTGCCAGTAATCCAATTACGCCGATAAATGCCAGCATTAAACGTTTTTCATCCTTGCGGCGATTGGCAATAACCTTGTTTGGTTTTTTTAAATATCGGATCGATTTCATTTCAATTTTCCAATCGTGGAAAACTACGAAATTTGTTTTATTTATCAAATAGAGAAACGGCACCGGATAAGGTTTTTAATATTGCCGCTCAGGAATTATATTTCACAGGAAAATGAGGTGTATATGATTAAAATTGGAGTTGTCGGAGCCGGTCATTTGGGTCGCTGGCATATCAAGAACCTGCACAGGCTGCCGAATGTCGAGATGGTGGGGTTTTATGATTGTGATCCAAGGCGGAGAGATGAAATCGCAGCAGAATATAACGCGACGCCGTTTGATTCGCTGGATCAATTGTTGGATCAATGCGATGCGGTGTCCATTGTCGTTCCCACCGTATCACATTTCGAAGTGGCAAAATCTGCCCTGGACAGAGGATTGCACATATTTTGTGAAAAACCCTTCATGCAGACAATTACTGAGGCCGATACCATTATCGATCTGGCTCGTCAGAAAGGGTGTGTATTACAGGTTGGCCACATCGAGCGTTTTAATCCCGCGCTGGCCGTTCTCTCTGATTTTACAATAAGCCCGCTTTTCATCGAATCTCACCGAATCAGTCCCTTTAATCCCCGGGGCACCGATGTGGCAGTTATTCTTGATCTGATGATTCATGATATTGATATCATTCTTTCCCTGGTTAAAAGTGAAATCGAAAGCATCGACGCATCGGGCGCCCCTGTTCTGACGGATACAATTGATATTGCCAATGCCCGCTTGAAATTCAGTAACGGTTGTGTCGCCAATATCACTGCCAGCCGGGTGTCCGACAAACAGATGCGCAAGATTCGGATATTTCAAAAGGATGCTTACTTTTCCATTGATTTTTTGAAGAATCAAACCAGCGTCTATTCCCTTTCGGAAGATTCATCCAGGATACCTGAAAACGCAATTCCCATTACAGAACTTAAAGTGAACGACCATCAGACAAAACTGATTACCTATCAGGAAATTCATACCGCCGAATCCAATGCCATGCTTGAGGAACTACGGGCCTTTACTCAATCAATTAAAAACGGTACACCGCCGCCGGTCACCGGAGAAGACGGGAAGCGTGCGCTGGAAATCGCATTGCAGATTGAGAAACAGATTAAATCATCATTGGAAAAGGTTTTAGCAGAATGACATTACGACAATTTGTCTTTCGGTATCGGGGCATCACGCCACTACCATTTGTACTCCTTTTACTGATTCAGGCAGACCTGACCCGATCCGGAATGATTTTCGGATTACTGGTGGTGATGTTGGGGGAAAGTATTCGGCTGGCGGGGGTACGGCGAGCCGGAGGAAATACCAGGACCCGCAAGGTCGGCGCAAAACGACTGGTCACTGCCGGAATTTTCGGGCATGTGCGCAACCCGCTGTACCTGGGCAATGTGATTATCTATATCGGATTTGCGCTGATGGCCGGCGGTCCCTGGGTCTATTATCTGATGGCAATTGCCTTTGTCTATTTTATCTTTCAGTATGGATTGATTGTTTCCCTCGAGGAAACCAAACTGACTGAACTGTTTGGCGAAGAATATCTGGAGTACAAAAAGAATGTACCCCGTCTGCTGCCGCGTTTGAACAGGTGGCAGAAAAATGCGGAGCAGACGCCGAAGAAATGGTGCAAGGTTCTGCGCGCCGAAAAATCAACGTTTATGAACCAGATTGTATTTATAATCGTTCTGATTGTCAAAGAAATTTTAATAAATAAACCTCATGTCTTCTAAGCATATTTTTATTTCGGCCGGCGAGCTGTCCGGTGATATTCACGGCGGTAATCTGATTGCGGCGATAAAGAGTAAACAGCCGACCGTCGAAATTTCGGCAATTGGCGGTGACAATATGGCGGCTGCCGGGGCGATATTACTGTATCATATCCGTGAAACCTCTTTCATGGGATTTGCCGAAATTATTCGCCATTTACCCTTAATTTACCGGTTCTGGAAAAAGACTCTTCGTCATATCCACCGGAGCAAACCGGATATGGTTGTGTTGATTGATTATCCCGGCTTTAATCTTCGCCTGGCGAAAGCGATGAGCAAACGCGGGATTCCGGTTGTATATTACATCAGCCCCCAGGTCTGGGCCTGGCACCAATCAAGGGTCAAAAAGATTAAGAAATACACCCGTTTGGTTCTGTGTATCTTACCCTTTGAGGAGTCCTGGTTAAAAGAGCGCGGCGTCAATGCGAAATATCTGGGCCATCCGCTGAAAGATCATCTGGAGTCTGTTCGGAGCACTGCAACCACAGAAAAAATTGTCAAGCCAAAGGATTCAGACATACTGGTCGGACTGTTTCCCGGTAGTCGTCAACAGGAAGTGGAGCGGCATCTGCCTGTAATGCTTGAATCGGTCCGAACTCTGCGGAAGGATTTTCCGGGCCTGCATGCAGCAGTGGCGGTTGCCCCGGATGTAAATGTGGCTGCTTTTCAAAGCGACCCGGATATGGAGTGGATTCAATGGCTTGAAAATCAAAATCACGCCATCATGCAGACGGCAGACCTGCTCATTATGTCTTCAGGTACGGCAACCCTGGAAGCAGCTCTGTACCGGACGCCATTGATTGTCATTTACCGTCTTTCGAATATATCCTATCAGATGGGCAAACGGTTGGTCAAGGTACCGTATATCAGCCTGGTGAACCTGATTGCCGAAGAGCCGGCGGTTGCTGAGTTTATTCAGCATGATGTCACGGTGGATAATATTCTTCGGGAAGCCCGGAGGATTCTGGATGATACCAATTACCGCCGGCAGATGATCGCTTATTTTGATGCTGTGAATGAAAAGTTGGGACCGCCGGGCGGTTCCGAACGGGTCGCCGATGAGATTTTATCACTGCTCAAATAATCCGGCCATGTGGATTTTAAAAACGATATTCAAAACTCTTTTATTGCCCCTTGCCGGAATTTATCTGGCAATCACCAGCATACGAAACCGTTTGTACGATTGGAAGGTTCTGAAAACTCATTCGTTCAATGTACCCGTGATTTCGGTTGGAAATATAACGGCCGGCGGCACCGGAAAATCGCCTTTTGTCATTGTATTGGCAAAAATACTTATCGATGCGGGATATTTACCGGGAATTGTTACGCGGGGATACAAGCGCCGAAGCCGGGGACAGCAGATTGTCAGGGATCGCGCCTCGCTTCAATCCACGGCTTTACTGGCGGGTGACGAGCCCTTTTTGATTGCTTCAAATGTTGACGGTGCGGTGGTTATTTCGGATTCCGACCGGGTTGCCGCCGCTCAAACCGCCGTTGAGAAATTCGGGTGTGACGTCATTATCGCGGATGACGCCTTCCAGCACCGCCGTTTGAAACGGGATGTTGATATTGTTCTATGGGATGCCCATGACCACCCGAATCGCAGCCGCCTGCTGCCTTTTGGCCGATTGCGGGAAAGCATGCGCCATCTGCGGCGGGCGGACCTCTTGCTGGTTACCCGGACAGACTCCGTTTCGCCCGACAGAATTGCGTTTTTCCGGCGGATCAACCCCGGACTGTTTATTGCGCCCCTGCCTATGACGGTTACGCGTGTTGTATCTATGAAAACTGATAAGGAGTCGGAGAAATCTGAATTGTGGGAAAAACGAGTTCTGGCATTTTGCGGGTTAGGAAATCCCCGACAATTTTTTAATACGATTAAAAATCTTACTGCCGTAAATCCGATAACCCGTGCCTTTGCAGATCATTATAAATATTCGGCAAAGGATATAGAGGATTTGAAACAACAGGCTGATGAAAAGGAGTGTCGGTATCTTGTGACCACGCGCAAGGATGCCGTCAATTTTCCGCAATCTGCAAGGATTCCCGATAATCTGTTAATCATTGATATTGAATATTTTTTAAGTAAAAAAATAAGGGCGGCAATTTTCCACAAATTACCGCCCCGTAATTGATATTTTCGAATTCCCCTTACTTGATTGCAACCAGATAAATAATCCCGATCAGCGCCAGCAGAGAAATGGTATTGCGCAGGAAATTCAGACGCTGGGTGCCGGGATTATGAAAAACATGGACCTGGAACTCCTGCAGTGTACTCCAGCCATGTGAATCAACCACTTCCAGAACAATGTCATTGACACCACGCTGGGATTTTTTGGGACTCCAAACAAGCTCTCCCGTGGCGGGATCAAACTTGGCTCCTTTGGGAATTCGTACGGCTTTCATAATCAGCGGATCACCGTTGGGATCTTCGGCATCCAGGGTATATTCCCATTTCAAACCGGTAAGAGCAACGGGTTTGGGAACAGAAAGAATTTTTGGTTTGATATTCACAAAAACATGTCCGCTCTGTTCGTCGCTGGCCATACCGTCGGAGACCTTGAATGCGAAACCGTTGGTGTTCAGTTGCATTTCAGTCGGCGTCCATGAAATGATACCCCGTGGAGAAATCAGCATACCGTCGGGAGCTTTGGTCAATTCGTAACTCAATTTGCTGTCTGTATTCAGGTCGGTGACTTTGATTTCATATTCCCAGAGACTGTTGACATAGGCGTTTGTATCGGGGCTTGATACGATAACAGGAACGGCATTGACATATATCTGGGCATGCTCTTCAGCGGTAAAATAACCGTCGGAAACCGTATAGGACAGTGAGTGATAGTCAAACTGATTCTGGGCGGGTATCCAGTTTACTGCGCCCTCTTCATTCATGGTCATACCGTTGGGCATTTCTTTTGGTGTGAAAGTATAGAAATAACGTCGTTCCGGTTTTGAATATTTCGGAGTACTAAGTCCCAGATCACCGAAAAAGGTTCGGATGACATCACCTGCTTCAGGTGCTTTTTTACCGAGAATATTGAATACGAATACCAGTTTGCCTTCGTATAGAAATACATCATCAATCATATTTCGCTTTTTAATGTTGCGGGCAGGATCAAATTCGGGAATGAACTCGCGTTTATATCGTTCGATGTACTTTTCCAGATTGGTGCGAACAGATTCGTCGATGATTTTGGTTTCATATATTCCGGATTTTTTCCAATCGGTAATGCGGGGCGATTTATCGTACCAGTAAACGAAAAAACCATCGTTCTTATCTTCAATAATCGGGCGGTATCGGTAATGGGCGCCGATTGTCGTTTGGGGATTAGCGGCAGATGCAATATCCACCGGGTGATTGACAAACAGCGAAAATCCGATCTGATCTGTGTCGTAACCGTCGGAAACCTCAATCAGGAAATCGTACCAGTCTTTCTGATCAAATGACGGTTTCCAGCTGAGCAGTCCGTCCGCAGTAATGCCGGCGCCATCGGGATAATTCACCATCTTGTAACCGAGAAAAGGATTTTCATTGCTGTCGGCAACGGTGATATTGAGATTGAAGGTTTCGCCGATCTGAATGATATCTCTCTCGGGAGTGACCGTGGTGATTTTGGGCGGATCATTCACGTAAACCGTAAAGGATTTGATCACATGATTGTTACCCCAGATGAAATCCGCTCTGATCCTGTGCAGACCCAGTTGTGAATCCGCCGGGAACCAGGTGAATATCTTATTTTGCAGGTCAAATTTCATTCCGGCGGGCATTTTGACATTGACATCCAAATCAACCAGATCGTTCAACGTCAGATCCTCAATGGTGATCCTCCGGGAAACCTTTTCACCGGGGTGAACCAAAATGTCCGGCCGAAATACCTCACTGATGGATTTGGTACTGATCATGCCGGTTTTAGTGGAAGGCATAGGAGAAAGAGGCACCTCATCGCCGGACAGATTAGCCAGTTCACCGATGAGATCATCGGCGGTGACGACCGGGACGGGTTCCTCTTCAGCCGGCGCTTTAGCTTCAAGGGCCTGATCAACTTCATCAAGTACTTCGTCAATAGGCCCCTCTTCGAAGAACCGGGCCATATCTTCCAGCTGCCAGAGACAGAGCCCATGTTTGTTGAGGTTTTTACTGAGAAAAGGCATTATAATTGACCCGGTATATTTACCGGTTGAGGACACTACCGCTTTGATATCAATATAATCAAATCCTTTCAGCATAGGATGATCATATTGCAACAATCGGTATGAACTGGGATCTGTTAGAATATCGGAAAGGTCATATTCGATCTGGAAAATTGCCGTGTTGTCGACATTACTATAGAAAACTTCTGTCAGGCTGTTATTGTTCAGATCGGCAGCCATGATGGCGGATACCTTTTCGGTTGGTAACAGAAAGGGAGCGCTGACCAGTTTGCCATCCTGGAAAGTTATAAGCACTGCCGCACCGGATTTTCGTGAGATAATGAATTCGTCGAATCCATCACCATCCACATCAGCGACGATGAGGTGCTCCAGATCGGCGTCCGACCGTTTGACATCAGGAAAGATCAGAGAATTTAGGACATTCCGGTTTTGGTGCCCGTAGACTTCGAGCATTAAATTGTCCTTACCACCGAACACCGCCAGTTCTTTACCCTGCTTGGGATTGGTATTTGCCAGAATTGCCCGAAAGGAAAGAATACCCTGCAGGGCAGGAAGGTTGTGGGCCTGATAAATAATATCCAGATTATCGGTATCAACCTGGCCGTTCGACGATACAATAATGATGCTGCGCCCCGGTCCGCCGGAAGAAACGATAATATCGGGATTATTGTCTCCGTTCCAGTCACCGGCATGCAGGTACATTGGTCGCGGACGTGTAATCAAGGCTGAAGTTTGTCCGAGTAGGGCTGTCGGTTTTGCCGGGAAACCATCAATGTATTCAAAAGAATATAGCCAGGCAGGTTGTTTACTGTTGCCAACATCGGAAATATTCAGGGCGGCAACAATCTCCGGAAGCGCATCACCGTCCATATCGGTAACGCAGACATCGGTAAAATCGGCTTTCAGGTTCTCTGGAATCGGATACTTCCATTGAACGATAAAATCCTTATTGATCGATTCTTCCAGGTGAACCAGATAAGTGGTGCGGGGAATTACCAGAGCCTTGTTATCTACCTGGGCAGCAATCCCGATAATGTCGAGAAATTCATCGTTATCGAAGTTGAAACCGCCGGCAGTTTTAATTAGCACTGTATTTTCTTTCGAAAAGGGAAATATTTCCGGCACGCCCACCTGTGCCAGGGAGACAATGCAGAAAACAGCTATTAGTCCCGGGAGTATCAAGCGTTTCATCTGTTTCATGTTATTTTCCAGATAATGTTTTTTATTTACTGACATGAATATATTTGCAGCCCGACTAAAAATCAAGCAAAAAAGTATTAAAGGGTACTTTTGTTATTTTGGTAATTTCCCTGAATTTAATGACCTTACAAAGACTATTTAAAGAAATAGATTAAGATAAAGCCCTAAATTTTAGTAGTAATAAAAATCCGGTATTCTCAAAATATGGTGTAAGAATAAAATAACAATACTCTATATTGAATTGAAAAATACTGTAGCAATTATGTTTATGGACGATTTTCTGATTGAAAAATACTTGTAAAATTGCTAAAATCGGGCGCTTTTGAAAACTGATAACGCTTAATGATAGGCGTAAGACATTTAAGATATCATTGAATACTAAGTTGGAGAGAATTTAATGAAAATCCTGACGATTAATTCGGGCAGTTCATCGGTCAAATATCAATTTATTAATACGCAGACGAAAGAAGCACTGTGTAAAGGTATCGTTGAACGTATTGGTATTGATGGAACCCGGTTGATTCATAAACGGAACGACGGGCTGAAAAAGACGATTACGGATAAAATTACGGATCACGAATCTGCAATTGAGCAGATATTGAAAATTCTTACCGATCCCGAATCAGGAGTCATTAAATCGCTGGCAGAGATTGATGCTGTCGGTCATCGTCTGGTACATGCCGGTGATAAATTCAAACAGTCCGTGAAGATCAATGATGAGGTACGTAAGAAGCTGTATGAATGTATTGATTACGCGCCGCTGCACAATCCACCGAACATTAAAGGCATTGAAGCCAGTATAGATAAACTGCCGAATATACCGAATGTAGGAGTATTTGATACAACGTTTCATGTGAATATGCCGGACTACGCCTACATTTACGGTATTCCCTATTCCTATTATAAAAAATATGGTATTCGTCGCTATGGTTTTCATGGGACTTCTCATTACTATGTTTCGAATCGGGCGGCAGAGATTCTCGGAAAAGATATTAAGGATTTGAAAATTATCACGTGCCATTTGGGAAATGGCAGCAGTATTGCAGCTGTTAAGGGGGGTGTTTCCATCGATACATCAATGGGATTTACGCCTCTGGAGGGTCTGCTTATGGGAACCCGCTGCGGCGATATTGACCCCGGCGTTATTTATACAATTGCCCGTAAAGAAAATATGGATATCGAAGATGTTAATAGGTTCCTCAATAAAGAGTGCGGCGTCAAAGGCATTTCAGAATTAAGCAGTGATCTTCGGGAAGTGGAAGACGAAGCTCTGGCCGGTAACTATCAGGCCATGCTGTCCCTGAAAGTGCTGTGCTATCGCCTTAAAAAGTACATCGCGGCCTATTTCGGGGTTATGAATGGCGCCGATGCAATCGTATTTACCGGCGGTCTTGGTGAAAATTCCGA
>QNCV01000055.1 GCA_003645845.1 Fidelibacterota bacterium
AGAACATCATCGTTGAAGCTGACATCCCTATTATTGCTGTTTTCACATCGGGGCAGCAGAAAGGTTAGCGGTACAACCGCCCAGATGATTCTCGTTAAAAATGACTTCATAATTGCCTCCTCATAGTGTCTTGCTGATGCTGACAGATGAAATATATCCGGCATCGCTGAGACTTACAACAGCAATATCAAATAAAAAGGAGTGGACATTCACCCCTAGCCCCGCCGTCGCCGATGCAAAGAAATTTTTAAAACCCTCCTGACCACGATTGTAAAAACGTTTTGTCGAATTACCCCAGCGTAAAAACAGGTGGTCGCTGAGAATGAATTCTCCGCCGATATTGACCTGATATTGATCTCGATAAGTCGGATAAATGTCAACCGACAAAATCATCGGCATGTGGGCCAGTTTTTTAGAGATTCCCAGGACAAGATTCGACGAAAGTTTTTCCCGATTATCCAGATAACTGTTCATGTAAAAAGCATAGTTACGCAGACCAAAACCGATGGATAACGTGGAAATCTCATTGTAATAATAAATCCCCGCCGAACCCGTAAGGGCGGTTGCCCTTAGAGAATTCAGCTGAGATTGGGCAAATGTGGCGGACAGCCCGAGGCTCAAACGACGGCTTATATTTCGGGCATAGGAAATTGATGAACCTAAATCATAAACATTGAAATTGCCGGTCTCGTTTCCATCCCAATCCCTTTCGACAAAGGACCCGTAGTTATAGTAACTGAGAAGCAGTGCGAATTTACCCTTAATCGGAGTTGTAAAAACACAATATGCGGAGTTAGCGCTAATGTCCAGAGGAAAACGGGTGTAATTCAATTGCCAGACGTTGGGAGAACGAGAAATGACGGCCGGATTCAGTGACGCCCCGGAGCCCGTTATTGACTGGCTGCTGATGGCCGAACCCATGCCCCATCCCCGGGCGTTAACCGGGTAATTTAATCCCTGAAAAAGCGCTTGTCCGCTGAGAGTGGTGGAGAGAAGTATAAACAGATATAAAGCAAGGATTAGATTGGTTTTTTGCATTCAATGTCCGCTTTCATTGCAATTTCCTCTGTATTCCACTGTTGAATGATTTCTTTGTTTCGGTGTCCTTTGATAAAATATACAACAATAACCAACAGTGGTATAATTAACCATATTATATATTGAATGTCCAGCAAAAACAACCAGCGGTATCGCCGAGCAACATACTTTTTCCACTGATGCTCGAAATCACTCAGACCGATTCCCAGAATATTTCTGAAACTCTTTTCAAAATCCCTGGTTTTTTGTATATCCGAAAACATCTCCGATATGATGTTTTCTCCGTAAACCACGATTAAAAATTCAACTATGCTGGCGCTTTCGGCATAAGCGAGTGCTGCTTTCTGGTGCCTATAGCCAAGCACGTCCGCCAACTTTGACATGGGGATCAGCTGGTTATTCACGAGAGCCCGGGACAACAGGATTCGACCCTGGATATTATATGGTGTGCTAATGTATTGTGCAAAGCCCTCATTAAACCAGACCGGCGTAATGTTTAGCGGAACATGCAGGCTTTGATAGAGATGGACAAATTCATGTTCCACGATTTCCCTGAATTCATGAAGTGACGATTGAGTTAAAAGTGGGTTTTTGAGAACGATGATCCGTTTTGGATAAATTGTCACCGCCGCGCTCCAATCGGGCAGATGAACTCCCGCCATTTTCCGGAAATCCGACTGTGTTTCTGCCACATAGATTTGGATAGGGGTATCTGTTTTACCAAAGATTTTCTCCATCTCAGGCAGTCTGTTCCGGACGGTGCGGGCAATAAACCGGGCCAGTTCCATCCTTTTTTCAGGATAATGGATATGAATATTATCCGAATTCAGAAGGACCAATTTAGAGGCAAAAATATTAAGGCCGGCCAAAAATATAATCAGAAGTCGGAACATTACAGGAGGTCCAGGGGATCAATATCGATATTGATACGGATATTGCGGTTTTGGGCCCGGTACACCGGGGAAGCAATGAAATTCTTCAATGTATTTCGAAGGAGGCTGCCATTGGGATCGCTTTCCTTGCGGGATTTGATAATTGACAGGTAGCGAAAGCGGTTCTTGATTTTTTTGATGGGTGCTGGCGACGGTCCTAATATTTCCAGTTTGCGGTGTTTCGATTTCAGCTCTTTCGTACAGATTGTGGCGGCTTTTTCCACCTGAGCGCTCTTCGTTCCGGAAAAATGAATGGCGGCAATCCGGCTGAATGGGGGATAATTGATAGGATTGCGTTCGTTGAGTTCCAGGGCAACAAATTGATCAATATTTTGCTGCATGGCAAAGCGGATTGTGATATCCTGGGGATTAAAACTTTGAATAAAAACTTCACCCTGTTTGCTGCCGCGACCGGCCCGTCCGGCGACCTGATACAACAGATGAAACACCCGTTCCCGGGCCCGGAAGTCCGGAAGAAAAAGACCGATATCGGCATTTAACACACCCACCAGTGTGACATTGGGAAAATCCAGTCCTTTGGCAATCATCTGCGTACCCAAAATAATATCAATTTCCCCTGATTCAAAATCACGCATCGTTTTTTGCATGTGACCGGATTTTCTGGCGCTGTCGACATCCAGACGGACAATTTTATTTTCCGGAAACAGCTCTTTAAGGCTTAATTCCACCCGCTGTGTTCCGTAACCCGGAAAGAGAAATTTGTTTGACTGGCAATTGGGACAAACATCCGGCGGACGCTGCTTTGAGTTGCAGTAGTGACACAGCATTATCCGTTCGCTTTTATGATAAGTCATTGAAATATCGCAGTTCCGGCATCTTGGGGTCCAGCCACAGTCGGGGCAGAGGAGTACATTTGAATATCCGCGACGGTTTTGGAGAAGCAGAACCTGTTCGCCACGTTCCAGCTTCTCAGCAATTTTTTGCGCCAGTTTCCGGGAAAGCGGGTTTTGAAAGTCGCCGGTATTTTGCCATTCCGCTTTCATATCTATGATTTCTATAGTTGCCGACGGAGCGCTGGAATATCTCTGTAAGAGTTCCAGTTTACGGAATTTACCCGTGGCGGCATTGTACAGACTTTCCAGACTGGGAGTAGCAGACCCCATAACAACGACTGCCTTGCTTTCCACGGCCCGCATTAATGCTGCGTCCCGGGCATGATAGCGTGGTTCCTGCTCACGTTGTTTGTAGGAATTATCCTGTTCTTCGTCAATGATAATTAATCCGGGGTTTTCAATGGGAAGTAGTACGGCGCTGCGGGCACCGATGACAACCGGATAATCGCCGCTGCGAATCTTTGTCCAGAGAAAATTTCTTTGGGATGTGCTCAGCTGGCTGTGCCAAATGGCGATTTTATCTTTAAATTCGCCGCGGAAGCGACCGGCCAGATGAGTGGTAAGAGTGATTTCAGGAACCAGCACAAGGGTGGATTTGCCGGCCTTCAACGTTTTGTTGATCAGTTTCAGATATACTTCGGTTTTTCCGCTGCCGGTCACTCCCTGCAGGAGGAAAGGAGAAAATCGATTCTTACCAATATCCTCTGAAATCTTATCGATGACTTTCTGTTGCTCTTCGGTAAGGGTCACGGATTTCTCTTTTGTCAGAAAATCTTCCCAGTAGATATCGTCATTAATTTCGGTTTCATCAATGGTAATCAGGTTTTTCGCCAGTAATGCTTTTATGCTTGATGCTGAAAAATCCCGAAACCGGGCCTGGGGAATGGATTTGTGGGTCTGTAAATATTCGATGATTTCCCATTGCCGTGGCGCTCTTGTGGCAAGCTCCGCCGAACCCTTCAATAGATTTTCGGCCGTATGTGATAAACGAATCTGTCGATATACTGACTTTCGGTGTTTGGTAACTGAAAAATCCGGTGTTTCAGCGATTTTGCCCCGTTTCTTCATTTCTTCAATTCCCCGAAGCAGGGTATCTTTATCAAACAGACGTTTCAGAGAACTCAACGAAACCGACGTTTTTGCCGAAATAGCATCAAATATTGCCCGATATTTATCGGAAATTCCGGTCGGGTCGGGATCAATAACCGATAATTTACGCCTTTTCTGGATGTGATACTCCTTTGGGATGGCGGCTGATAATGTTTTTCCCAGTGGCGCCAGATAATAACTGGAAAGTTTCATTAAAAATTTAAACAGATCCGGTGGAATCAACGGCTTGGGGTCGATGATCTCTGAGATTGTTTTTATGCGAACATTTTCAGGTGCGGCTACATCAACTTCAGCAATAAAACCAATTGTGGGTACATTCCTGAGTGGCACCACAACACGCTGACCCGGGAATACTTCCCAATCCCAAGCAGGATGAATCCGATACGTATAGAGCTGTCGTATTGCAGATGAGGGGAAAGCAATATTTACAAGGAGATCGGACATAATGATCGAAAATATACCCTACTTTTCAGCATTTCACAAGCCAATAGAAAAAGGACCTGCAGTACATTTTTCGGAAAAAGTCCCGATAATTGTGTTTCTCAGCGCGCCAGGACGATAGTTGTTACGTATCCGACAGTCTTATCGCTGGCCAGATCAGTTGCCGAACAGCGTACGACATACATGCCCACCCGGGCTCTATTACCGGTAGTACTGCTTCCATCCCAATATACAACCCCTTCGGCTGAGCTGAGCAGGTCTTTTGCGGGTTCATAAATCAGACGCCCCATCAAATCATATATCTGCACCGTGACTCTTGCACTCGGGTAGGGCAGCTGATAGACAAGAGCAATCGAATCGTCGATGCCGTCGCCATTGGGGGAAAAGGGATTTGGCTCTCCGTGAATACCGTGCTTTTTCGCTATTATATCAATACAAACCGAATTTCTATATCCCGGGGTTCCACCAGAAGGATCTGTGGAAAGACGCCAGTTTTCGGCGCTGTTGGGATTTTCCAGGCAGACCTTTTCGGTTGAAATCCCTTGAGCGATTTTCCACCCTTCGTCATAATATAAACTGTCAATCGTACGTCCGGCCGGATCTCTGATGACAATTGCGTCGGCGTCGTTATTCAGATTGGGAAAGTTATCGAGTACAATTGTATTTTGAGAATTGCATCCGGAATAATTGAAAATCGAAGAGTCCGCCGCCAGAACGAAATATTGTCCCCGTCCAATTGTTTGCCCCGATAAAAGTTCCGCGGCCTGAGATATGTTTGCATCGCTCAGTTTCCATTCTTCCAAAGGAATATCGTACAGCGGTGAATATATTTCAACATATTCCGTCTCTTTAGTGTTATCTTCTATCAAATCATCCGGTTTAGCCATAAATTCAGATATCAGCAGAGAGAAACGGGGAAAGGGAATGCGGACTGTTACAAGAAACGTATCGTTTTCCGCCGACATATCCATATCCCAATTAATTGACAACAGTAACCAATGAACGCCCGAACGGGGTGGATCGATAATCATCTCCACGGAATCTCTTTCACCCGCCGGCAAAACATCAATTTTGTAAGTTGAAACAGTCTTGTTATTTTCCGTCAGTACAATTTCGGCTGCGGGACACTCTCTTCGACCAGAATTTGAAATCCAACAGATAATTCGGATAAGGCTATCCGGGCTGTCGCTCTCTTGAATAATGGCCGCTGAATCCAGACATAAATCATAAAGTTTCGGCGTAACGGAATTTTCGCAACCGGGAGTGGCTCCGGTATTACTCCGGCATAAAGTCCATGAACTCGGATCGCCACCGGGATATTCCGGCAAAATCTTTTCAAATGAAACACCCGGCTTCATATTCCAGGTTTCATCATAAAACAACGAATCAATGGTTTGTCCTGTGATATCTTTCAGTATGATATTATCAAAAGTATTGCCGAGCACAGGCCACTTGTCCGGAATTATAACCCACTCGAGAACTGTGGGAAACGAATCAAAGAAACTACTGTCCGGAGCGATCACAACGTATGCCCCGGGGGCTGTTTTTCCGGTTGCGGAAAGCTTAACCCGGCTGCGATTATCTCCCAGCCACCACTCGTCAAAACATACCTGTTCATCGGAACAATTTATAACTTCAATAAATTCCACTTGATCACCGGCCGGATATGCCAGAAATTCATTCAATGTTACACTGGCATCCGGATACCCAACCAGCAAATCAGCGCTTGCGGCATTGTCTCCGATATATTCATCTCCGCTCATCTCAATGATTGCCCGATAATGGTTGCGCCCGGACCGGTTAGCCGGAAATTCTCCGGTGATTGAACATATCGAGTCCGGCAGCATTGGAAAAATATTGTCGGCGGTCCAGATAATTTCTTCCTCGTCCGGCAGATCTTCATTTTCGGAAGACCGGTATATTGTCAGGGAAAAGCTGTTTGATTCCTGGCGCCCTTTGTTGCAGACATCGATCGAAAACACGGCTTGTGAGTTTCGGGTCAGAGTAGAATCAAAAAACTGAAAACTTTCAGGAATAATTGCCAGGTTCATCTGGTACTTTAGAATTGAATTCTGCCTGCCCGGCGTTGCCCCGCCCGAGTCTGTTGAGCTGCCCCAGTTATATTGATCGAGCGCCGGAACGCTTGGGTTTTTCCGCTCAATGCTTACACCGGTTGAACCGCCCCAGGACTGCTGAAAAACAACCCGGTCAATCAGATGGCCTGTTCCATCGACAATAAAAAGCGAATCGGACCCATTGTTGAGAATCGGAAACTTATCGGGAACAATCAGGTCGCCGTCAAAATCCGGATATGTCTGCCGGAAATCCGCTCTCGCGGCCACAATACAATAGCCATTGGGACTAATGATATGTCTTTGAGTAACAATGTCTTGCCAGCCTCCGCCGGCATCTCTGAAACGCCACAGGTTCAGATCAAGACTGTCCGGCGTTGTATTATACAGTTCAAACCACTCGGATTCACCCGGTTCCGGTATGTTCATAACTTCATTTATAACCAGGCTGTTTTCAGGATATCCGACAATGACAATACAGCTGTCCGAATCGTTTTCAATTTTTTCATCATCGGGAAGAAACAATTCACAATAAAGCCTGTAGACACCGCTGGAGACTCTCTCAAAAACCACCGTGTTTTGCCGAAAGGATTGGGCCGAAAGGGAATCTGAATAATATACGATAGTGTCCCGAACCGCCCGATAGTTTCCTTTTTTACCCTGGGTTCTGAGGCCTAAATATACCGTATAGCCCTGAACGTCACGAAGACCTTTATTCCCGACTATATAGTGAATTTCCAACGGGTCACCATCCATTAGACTGTCTGAAACGCACCACACGGAGTCAATTCCCAAATCAATGTTTTTAATCATCCGGCTGTTTTTGAAACCAGGCGTCCCGCCGGTGGAATCCATCGACAACGCCCAATTGGATGCAAGATCGCTATCTTTATACGGATCAATTCGTTCCAGAGAGACACCCTGCCGATATCCCCAGCCGCTCGAGTATTTCAGCGAATCAACCACGTGACCGCACAAATCCCGAACAACGATTGAATCGCCGGCATTATTCAGGGTCGGCAACGGACTGTCCATGTGAATATACAGACCACCGACATTCCAATAATCCGTTATGGTCTCATCGGATGATATCAGCGTATATGCAGAGGGAGCCAGCAACCAATCAGATTCGGTAATTGTCACAGTGTTGGAATTGTCGGAGATTTGCCACTCGGAGAGGTTTACCGTATCTGCAGAGACATTAAAAAGTTCGATCCACTCACCGCCAAATCCGGTGTTGGGAATATACATAAATTCATTTATTGCCAGACTTCCCCGGGGAAACTGCGCTCTCAAAACAAAGCTCCCCGTGTTGTTTTCCATATTATCGTCCTCGGTAATCAGTTGGCCGATCACCGTATTTTTCCCTGATTCAAATCCAAGAATTGTAGGATACAAAACAACCGAATCGCCGGGAAATATCGTCAGAACATCGATATACAATACCTCTTTCTGCTGCAGCAGCGAATCCCGGTTGGAATCAATACCGAGATAAATTTCCGCATCTTCAACTGTTTTACGACCTGCATTTTTAACAACAACAAACAATTCCGCAGGCTGTCCGGGCTTTGGGCAACCAGCATCTGCGACAAGTCCGATCTCTGTAACGGTAAGATCGAAGTCATTTATTGCTATGCTGTTCTTATATCCCGGCGTACCGCCGGTGGAATCTATCGACAGCGCCCAGTTGGATGCAAGATCGCTGTCTTTATACGGATCAATTCGTTCCAGAGAGACACCCTGCCGATATCCCCAGCTGCTTGAGTATTTCAATGAATCGATTATATTCCCACAAAGATCACGAACTACTATGGAGTCTTCAGTGTTGTTTAAGGTTGGCAGGGGCTTTACACAGTGAATTAAAAGTCCTCCTATTCGCCAGTGTTCCGTAATTGATTCAGAGGAAGAGAGCAACGCGAAATCTTTTGGAGGAAGAAGATTATCGTCCTGAGTTATTGTTACCGTTGAAGAATTATCGGAAATCGACCAACCCGCCAGATTCAACGTATCATCAGAAATATTCATTAGCTCGATCCATTCACCGCCATAATCCGGTTTAGGGGCAAACATAAATTCGTTAATCGCCAAACAGCCTTTGCGATAGGGAATCTTTAGAAGCAGTTGTGCTCTGTTATTTTCGGGGTTTTCATCCACGGCATCAAGCAAGCACACTATTCTCTGTCTGCCGGACTTAATTTTCGAAATAACCGGATAAATTGTCAGTGTATCCAGCGGTTGAAACGTATGCCGGTCTGAAAATATTATCTCGCTGTCCCGAAGCAACAAATCGCCGTTTTTGTCAATGCCAAGATATATTCGGGCATCTATGACAGGTTCACGGCCGGGATTTGCAATGCGCAATTCTGTTTCGATGTTATCGCCGGGCAGGATTTTATTCGTATCGCTAATACAGCTGAAATCCAATATAGCCAGATCGATGTTCTTCCGGGCAATACTATTTACCAAACCGGGAGTACCGTATAGTCGGGTCGAATTGCCCCAATTGGCCGTTATATCTTTCCCAAGATAGTCAATCTTTTCTTCGGAAAAACCGGCCTCCTGATCGGGCAGTACGGATACACGGGAAAGCGTATCCCCGGATACATTCATTAAAAATATCTCGCTTGAACCCGTGTTGGACAACCCGTTTGTACCAAAGGCGTTATCCTGGATGGAAAGCAGTGTTGTTCCGGTCGGTATAATCGTATCATAGGTTGCCGAACGACGCTCAATAAGGTAACCGCGGTCCATCACAAGCGCAAAACCATCTGGCGCCAGTAAAGTGTCTCCGCCGGGAGAAAAAATTGAATCGACAATCCCGTTAATAACTAAATACAGGCCGGTCAGATTGGCCTCTGTTTCACCGGCATTAATTACTTCAATATATTCATCATAATCGTCGGCCCCAACCGGATTGAACATTACTTCGTTTAGTGTAATCTGCTGGGCATTTATTACATTTGACAGCGCCAATACAATGAAAAAGAAATTTATCCGGTAGTTTTTTTTCATCCCAAATAATCCAAACCCGTTACACTTCACGGTAATTTTATGCGCCGAATCACATAATGTCAATATTAATATTTCCGGTGACATCATTAAGAAAAAGGTTGACATCTAACCCTTTGACATCGAAATTTATTCTAACTTCGGCTAAAATGTGGACATAAAATGCACATTCGAAATTACTTTTACACAGACAGAAAAAAATATTTCCCCTTTGTTGCGTTGTTGTTGTTCGGTTTAACGGCAATCAACGCCCGGACACCCGGGTTTTATACCCGCAAATCCATTTCCCATACGACAGTCGTTCTGTCGCTGGGCGATATTAAACTTAGTGCACAGGAAGAATTTCTCTTTAATGATGCTTTAAACACCGGTTTACACATTCCGCGCTTCGATTATAATCCGCTGCCGGAAAATGTCCAGACGTCATTCAGGCGGAAATTGTCCTCTATGCATAACATCACCGAACAGAATCTGGCCGATGAGATTAATGAGGCGCTCGTCCCTGAAATTCTGAAGATTCTCGATATTTACAAAGAGATCCGTGCACGTAAACTCGTTTCCGACGCCCAGCGTAACTCCTTTATCTCATTGAAAGCAAAGGAGGCCGGAATTACCGCCCAGCAACTGGAAGCGGTGATGAATTCTTCCTATATCTATATTCCTTTCATCAGTAAATATAGCGTCGATAAAAATGAAGATAAAAAAGAGATTACGGTGTCATTATCCGGCGGTGTTATCTGGTTTCAGGTTGTCTCCGGCGAAAACCCGCGGGTTGAAAAAATCACTACTTTACATACCGATACATATTTCAGCGCAGAAACCGATGACAGATATAACGTTAACGGCCGTCACTTAAGCGCCGGGGAATATGCCTTCTGGGGCGCCGCCAATACGATGGCCATGAACCTGGAGATCCAGACCCGGGAATTAGACATGTTCCGGCTGACAGCGCCCATAACAGAGATCCATCGCCGCAAAATCAGTTTTCCGCTTGGCACTGCAGAGGGTATTCGTCTCGATGAACCCTTTTTTGTCGGCGAATGGGTTGAGACGCCATCCGGAAAAATTAAGTTTAAAAAATCCGGTTTTGTGCGCGTGAGCACAGTTTCAGACAACAAAAGTTCCGACGGACAACCATCACAGGCCATTGCCATCAAAAAAGGCGATTGGATCCGTGGAATGATGATAAAAGAGCACCCCAGACTTGGAATTGATATCGCCGTGAGACCGCGCTGGTTTGAAGTAAATGTGGAAAGCGGTATTATGGCAAGCGCCAAGGAGTTGTTTGCCGTTTATTTCGAAAATTATGACAGCTGGACGCTTGGATTGGATATGAACTTTCAGTGGAACATCGCAAACCTGACAAAAAAACGCCAGTCATTTCTGGTGTTCGGGGGAACAGTTAGCGCCATCCCGGTGAAAAGCGTTATTTTTGACTACAACTTTTTATCCGAAGATTACAGCTGGCTTGATCTGTTCCCTGTCCGGAACTGGGCTGCCGGCTTATTCTATGGCTATGCAGGATATATGAGGCGTTTTTATCTGGGACCTTTTGCGATTCACGGAGAAGCGAGTCTGGGCACACAGGTGGTGTCAACCGGGAAAATCAGGGGTGATGATTTCTATAATGACGATGAAAAGAAAAAAGTGACCATTTCAAACTACACGTTGGGCCTGCGGCTGAATATGGGACTGGAATATGCGGTCAACATCGATTGGAATGTTGGTGTTTTTGCGGGCTTACAGGTGTTTCCACCGCTGGACTGGTGGACGGTCAAATATGGCGATGAAGAGATCGATGTGATAAATGATGCCTGGTGGACTGCTCCAAAGTTTTTCAGTTACAGTCCGACTATCGGTATTTATATACATTTCTCTCCGCCAACTCTGCCTTTCAATCCGGCGGCAATCGTCCAGAACCAGATGAAAAAACAGGGTGTTTTATAATATGTTTAAGAAAACAATATCTATTTTATCTCTTTTGCTGATCATTTCGTTCGCCTCGAATCTGCCGCGGGGTCACGAGGCCACTTTGATCGAAGTCAGTTCTCCCACCGAGTTGATGGTTCGCGCCGTGGGTCTCGGAATAGATACAAAACATCGCAAACCCAAAGCAAAAACCCTGGACAAAAGCGCCAACAATGATGCCGCACGAACAGCCGTATGGTTTGTGCTACTCGGCGGCAGCGATCCGCTTCTCCAGACAGAGGAAGAAAAATCAGCCTTCAAGAAAATTGAAAGGGAATTTTATGATATCACTAATATCCGGAAATTTATCTCTTGGGAGGCCGATTACTATGATAAACGTATTAAAACAAACGGCGGTAAAGCATTAAAAA
>QNCV01000056.1 GCA_003645845.1 Fidelibacterota bacterium
AATCGAATAAAATTTCCGGTTGACGTTGGTATAAGGCGCCTTTGAAAAAGGGCAATCGGTAATGCATTTCGGCGTAGAGAAAAACCGGCAGGCAAAGGTACCCCACGAAACTCAGTAATTCAGGCCAATAACTTGTCGATATCGTAATCATTGCTGAAAGATAAAACAAAAATCGTGATAAGACCAAAACTTTGTGATAATGTGTAAGACAGAGCCACCTGGACGATTAGAAACGGGTGGAAAAAGTGGTTGACACTAACAGCATCAGGCGGTAAATTCAACGGCACGATAAGTTTAATAAGGAGAATTACTTGGCAACGACAGCAGATATTAAGAACGGTTTAATCATCAATTTAAACAATAATTTACTTCGGGTTATCGAATTTCAACATGTCAAAATGGCCCGGGGCGGTGCCCGGATTCGAACCAAATTAAAAAATATTCAAACGGGTCAGATTATTGACAACACTTTTCGTTCCGGTGAAAAACTTGATGTTGTCCGGCTTGAAGCCAATGAGATGCAATATCTTTATCATGACGGCAATAATTATATTTTCATGAATACGGAGACTTACGAACAGGTTCCTCTGGAGGAAGAGATTTTTAAAGAGGCCTCTCAATACATTAAAGAGAACGAGATCGTTAAAATCCTTTTTCATGGCAATAAGGCTGTGGATATTGAAATTCCGCCGCATGTTAATTTGCAGATTACCGAAACCGAGCCCGGCATGAAAGGTGATACCGTTACCGGTGCGACTAAAAACGCGGTTCTCGAGACTGGCTTGAACGTACAGGTGCCGCTATTTTTGAATGTCGGTGATACCGTCCGTATCGATACCAGAACGGGTGCCTATGTTGAGCGAATTAAGGAATAACCCTGGAATAATATGAATAAGAAGCAAATTCTGGAACTGGTAAAAATTCTGGAATCCCATGAAATCAGTGAGATTGAGTTGTCTCGCTGGGGGAAGAAGATTCGGATTGCGAAGAATTTCGGCGGCAATGTATCGAATGTTGTTTCCGCGAGAGAGGTGAGTCAGACTGAACAGAAACCGCAATTTGTCGAAGTTGCCGGTATTGCCGAAGAGCATCAATCGAAATCCGACGCCAATAATGGTAACGGAGTGGAGATTAAATCGCCGATTGTCGGAACCTTTTATCAGGCTCCGGCTCCCGATGCGGAACCCTATGTCAAGGTTGGTGACCATATTTCCATCGGACAGCCGCTCTGCATCATCGAAGCCATGAAAATCATGAATGTGGTTGAGTCGGAAGTGTCGGGCAAGTTGGTTAAAATATTAGTCAGTAATGCACAACCCGTAGAATATAATCAACCCTTATTTATTATCGATCCTGACGGGTAGTTTAGTAAGTTGAACAGAATTCGTTTGAATAGCTTTTGATTGAAAAAATTCTAATTGCCAACCGCGGCGAAATCGCTTTGAGAATTATCCGGGCTTGTAAGGAGCTGGGGATACCTACCGTTGCCGTTTATTCGACGGCTGATTCTTTATCACTGCATGTTCGGTTTGCCGACGAAGCCGTCTGTATAGGTCCGGCGAATAGTCAAGGTAGTTATTTGAAGCAGTCCCAGATCATCAGCACGGCGGAAGTGACCAATGCCGATGCCATTCATCCCGGATATGGCTTTCTGGCCGAAAACCCGGATTTTGCCCAGATGTGCCGGGACAACGAAATTCTCTTTATTGGTCCGTCGCCGGAAGTAATTAAGCGGATGGGGAACAAAGCCGAAGCCCGGGCTACGATGATGAAGGCGGGCGTTCCGGTGATTCCCGGCAGCGAAGATGTCATCAGTGATATTAAAATCGCCAAAAAAACGGCCGCCGATATCGGGTATCCGGTTATTCTGAAAGCCGTCGCCGGTGGTGGCGGTCGCGGCATGCGTGTGGTTCGCGAAGAGAAAGAGCTTGAGGCGGAATTTTCCATGGCCAGCGAAGAGGCGCGGACCGCCTTTGGAAATCCGGCAATGTATATGGAAAAACTGATTGAGGGTGCCCGTCATATCGAGGTTCAGGTTCTGGGTGATAATTACGGGAATGTGGCATACCTCGGTGAGCGCGAATGTTCGATTCAGCGGCGCCACCAGAAACTGATTGAAGAATCGCCATCGCCGGCTGTTACGGAAGATTTAAGGGAAAAAATCGGCAAGATTGCCGTCCGGGCAGCGAAAGCGGTCAATTATTCCAGCGCCGGTACCATTGAATTCCTGATGGATAAACACCGCAATGTCTATTTCATGGAAATGAATACCCGGATTCAGGTTGAACACCCGGTAACGGAGATGGTGACCGGCTGCGATCTGCTGAAAGAGCAGATTAATATTGCCAACGGCGATAAACTGCCGCGCTGGCTGCATAAACTCAAATTACGGGGGCATTCCATTGAGTGTCGGATTAATGCCGAAGACCCCCATAAAAATTTCAGACCATCTCCGGGAAAGATAACGGCATTTCATGCACCCGGAGGGCCTGGAACGCGCATGGATACCCACGTCTATGCCGGATATGAAATTCCATCGAATTATGATTCATTACTGGGAAAACTGATTACTCACGGCAAGAGCCGCGAGGAAGCGATTGCCAGAATGGAGCGGGCTTTGGAAGAAACCATCATTGAAGGTGTCGCCACGACGATTCCCTTTCACCAGGCGATTTTCCGGGACCCGAATTTCCGTTCCGGGGATATTCATATCGATTTTCTGAAAGATTTTAAATTTCAGTAGAAAATTTTATAAGGAGGAGTGTCAATGAACGTACCGGAAAAACTCAGGTATACAAACGATCATGAATGGGCTTTGATTGAAGGCGATGTTGCTACTGTCGGTGTGACCGAATACGCGGCCGGTGAATTGGGTGATGTGGTTTATGTTGAATTGCCGGAAGTTGGCGATTCGGCCACCAAAGGTGATTCCGTTGGTACTATCGAAGCGGTAAAGACGGTTGCCGATGTCTACAGCCCGGTATCCGGAGAAATTGTTGAAGTCAATGATGCCTTGACTGACAATTCCGAACTGGTGAATCAGGATCCCTATGGAAAAGGCTGGATTTTCAAGATAAAACTTTCAGATTCAGCCGAAGTTAATGAATTACTAACCCCCGAAGATTATAAGAAGCTCATTTGATATATGCATTACATTCCAAATTCAAAAGATGCCGAAAAAGAGATACTGGCAGCAATCGGTGTCGAATCCTTTGAAGATTTAATTGATAATATTCCTGAAAAATTTCTGAAAAAGTACCGGATTTCACTACCGGAACCATTATCAGAACTGGAAACGGTCAAGAAATTGAGCGGAATGGCTGGAAAAAACAGTGACACCGAATCTTCGATTTCCTATCTGGGGGCTGGCAGTTATGATCATTTTATTCCGGCAGCGGTTGATTTTCTGATCAGTCGCTCTGAGTTTTACACGGCTTATACACCATATCAACCGGAAGTTGCCCAGGGAACGTTGCAGTCGATTTATGAATATCAATCGATGATTTGCCATCTGATGGATATGGAAGTCGCTAATGCTTCTTTGTATGACGGTGCAACAGCTCTGGCTGAGGCGGCTATTATGGCCGTTAATAAGACACGTCGTAATAAAGTTCTGGTTTCAGATCTGATCAATATAAATTCCCGCAAGGTTCTGGATACCTATCTTGAAACCCGGGAAGTTGAAATTCAGTATATTCCGGAATCAGACGGTGTTACGAAACTGGATTCGCTGAATGACTATCTGGACGATCAGGTAGCCGCATTATTGATTCAGTCTCCTAATTTTTTTGGGAATATTGAAGACTTAAAGGGTATTGCCGATCAGCTGCATGCCAACCGATCTTTGTTAATTATGTCTGTCAATCCGGTGGCCGCGGCTTTGTTGAAAACGCCCGGTGAGTGCGATGCAGATATTGCCGTTGCCGAAGGTCAGCCACTGGGAATTCATCAGGCATTCGGTGGTCCGTATCTGGGAATATTCTCATCCAAAAAGGATTTGATCCGAAGCATGCCGGGACGAATTGTCGGGAAAACCGCGGACATTGACGGAAAACCGGGTTATGTGCTTGTACTGCAGACCCGGGAACAGCATATCCGGCGGGAAAAAGCCACCTCCAATATCTGTACCAATCAGGGGCTGATGGCCCTGGCGGCAGCTATCTATTTGGCGTTGATGGGTAAAAACGGCCTGCGGCAGGTTGCCCGGCTGTCTCTGGATAACGCTCACTATTTGGCTGAAAAAATCGATACACTGCCCGGGTATTCATTAGCCTATCCGGACAGACCCTTTTTTAATGAGTTTATGATTCATACACCGGTTTCGGCTGAAAAAATAGTCGAGATGGGTTTGGAGAATAACATATTTGCCGGTTTGGATATGGGCAGGTTCTCCCGGGAATGGGATCATCGGCTTTTGATTGCGGTCACAGAAAAACGCAATCAACAGGAAATGGATGATTTTATCAATTTTTTGAGTAAATTTCGAAAAGTATGAAAGTATTTAAGCATTTAACAGCGGTTGCAGAGAAAAAAGGCGGGGCCTATTTTGTGCTGATCGATCCGGATACCCGGAAGGATGCCGAACTCAAAGACTTTGTTAAAGAAATCTGTGCCCAGGGTGCGGATGCTATCCTGGTTGGTGGCAGCCTGATCTTGGATGCCGGTTTTCAAAAAACCATTGAACTCGTTCGTGAAAACAGCACATTGCCGGTCATTATATTCCCTGGATCGGTTCAGCAATTATCGCCCAAAGCCGATGCGGTGTTATACCTGTCTCTGATCAGCGGCCGCAATCCATACTATCTCTTTGGCGAGCATGTCATTGCGGCACCGACGATCAGAAAACTGGGCATTGAACCTATTTCAACCGGTTATATGCTGTTTGAATCCGGGCGGACGACCACAGCGGAATTTATGAGTAATACCCGACCCTTGCCGGTCGGGAAACCGGATATTGCCGTTGCTCATGCTCTGGCGGCGCAATACATGGGCATGCAGACAGTTTACCTGGAAGCCGGCAGCGGCGCCGACCGGGCAATTCCCAATGAGATCGTCAAGGCCGTTTCCGGTTATATAGATATCCCGGTAATTGTGGGCGGAGGAATTCGGACGCCCGAAGAAGCCCGCCTGAAATCCGAAGCCGGAGCCACATTCGTTGTGACCGGTAATATTTACGACAACTCCGATAATATTAAACTCATCAACGAATTTGCCCGGGCTGTCCATATTAAGGAAAAATCTTAGTGTCATTACCTGTTTCCCGGGATCGTATTCAGTCAGAAATAGATCGTCAACTGAGCGAAAGCGCTCAGGTGAAAAGAGAATTTGCCGAATGTTGCAGCGATGCCGTTATCGATGTGGCAGAATTGCTGATTTCCGCGGTCCACCGGCAACAGCGCATTTTACTTTGCGGAAATGGCGGCAGCGCGGCCGATGCCCAGCACATTGCGGCGGAATTGGTTGCCCGCTTGCGGAAAGAGCGCAGGGCGATACCTGCTCTCGCACTTTCGACGAACACATCGACACTGACGGCGCTGGCCAACGATTATGACTTTTCAAAAGTGTTTGTCCGCCAGGTCGAGGCATTTGGCAGCCCCGGTGATGTGCTGATCGGAATCAGTACCAGTGGGAACTCTGAAAATGTCCTGAAAGCAATGGTTTTTGCTAAACAGCAGGGGCTAAAGACCGTTGCATTAACCGGTGGAAGCGGTGGAAAAATGGCAGCAGTTGCCGATCTAAGTATCATCGTTCCGTCAACCAGTGTCCAGCGGATCCAGGAAGTCCATATTACCGTCGGGCATATTCTCTGTGATCTTATTGAACAATCACTCAACGACCAATAATGATAAGCAATTCAGTGAATGCAACATTTGGTTCAAGACTTTATCAATTATCTCTCTATAGAACGTAATCTGTCCGGAAATACACTCGAAGCCTACCGGAACGACCTAAATCGCTATTGCCAGTTTCTCCAGGATGAAGGTGTTAAGAGGCCGGATCAAATTGATATCAGTATTATCCAGAAATTCATCAATACTCTTGCCGATTTAGGCCTGGTTGCCAGCAGTCTTTCCCGGAATTTTTCGTCTATTCGTTCCTTTCATAAATTTCTGGTTGGTGAGAATCTGGTTCGGGAAAATCCGGCGGAAATGCTGCAGTCTCCCCGATTACCGGCAAGATTACCGAAGATTCTGGAACTCAGTGAAATTGACGCTATTATGGCAGCCATTGATATTAATACCAATAAAGGCATACGCGACCGTGCTATTATTGAAACTCTGTATTCCACCGGTGTGCGGGTGTCGGAATTGACTTCACTGGAGATGAGTCATGTCTATTTTCGGCATAATGTTATCCGTGTTTTCGGAAAAGGATCGAAAGAGCGCATTGTACCCTTTGGCGAGCGGGCGAAAAGTTATCTGAAAAACTACATTACGGCGGTTCGTTCACTGTTGCGACGGGGAACAAAAAGCGGTGATATTCTTTTTCTTAATATGCGTGGAACACCCTTAAGCCGCATGGGAGTCTGGAAAATTATTCAGCAGTATGTAAAACTGGCCGATATCAGGAAACAGGTCAGTCCCCATGTTTTCCGGCATTCCTTTGCGACCCATCTGCTGGAAGGCGGGGCGAATCTGCGCGCTGTTCAGGAGATGCTGGGGCATTCGGATATCTCCACGACGCAGATATACACACATCTTGACCGGGAATATCTGATCGAGCAACATCGAACCTTTCACCCGAGGTATAAATGAACTTACAATATATTGTTTTATTAGCACCGCCAATTTTACTGGCCCTGACGTTTCATGAATTTTCCCATGGCTGGATGGCCTATAAACTGGGCGATCCGACCGCCAAAATGGCTGGGCGCCTGTCCATGAATCCGCTGGTTCATCTGGATCCTTTTGGAACATTGATGATTTTCCTGGTTCGCTTCGGCTGGGCCAAACCGGTGCCGGTTAATCCACGCTATTTCAGTCAGCCGAAACGGGACATGCTGCTCGTATCGGTAGCAGGCCCCGGCGCCAACATGCTGCTGGCTTTTGTTAGCGGTTTGCTGCTGAGAGTATTCAATACCGGCAGTTTTAATTTTTTACCAGGTAATGTTCTACAACCGCTCTATATTATGGTCAGATTCAGCCTGCAGATCAACCTGGCACTCGCTATTTTTAATCTCTTGCCGGTGCCGCCATTGGACGGTTCAAAGATTCTTTATGGAATTTTACCGCCGCAATATGATTATATCTACCGAAACCTGGAACGCTACGGGCCCTTCGTGCTCATGGGTTTGATCGTTTTTGGGATGCTCAGCGGAGTTTCCATTCTTGGCGCTTTTATTTATCCTTTTGTAAATTTATTCTCTAAAATATTTGGAGGTGTGTGATGGTAAGGTATAAGCGGCGGGAATTTTCAATCCGTCGCAGTGATTCCGAAAATGACGGTAGGCGGATTCACTTTCAACGGCTGCATCACAATCCCAAAAAGCTAGTCAGACGACCCTTCTGGTGGTTGGCGGTTATGCTTATTGTCGTTGTTCTCTTACTACTCTATTTAAATGGTATTCGTTAACATCTGTTTAAGGAGAATGTATGCCTGAAATAATCGAATGTGTTCCGAATTTCAGTGAAGGCCGGGATATGAATGTCATCAAGGCCATTACCGATGCAATTGAAGCGGTTGACGGTGTTAAATTATTGGACGTTGATCCCGGCGCCGATACAAATCGCACGGTGGTTACCTTTATCGGCACCCGCCAGGGGATTCTGGATGGCGCCTATGCCGGGATTGCCAAAGCGGCGGAGCTAATCGATATGCGTAAGCACAGCGGCGCTCACGCCCGTTTGGGGGCAACCGATGTTTGCCCGCTGGTGCCGATTTCCGGAATCAGCGAAGAAGAGTGCATTCAATTGTCTTATGAACTGGCCAGGAAAGTAGCCGACGGATTGAATATTCCTGTTTATATGTATGAAAAATCCGCCCGCAGGGAGGAGCGTCGCAATCTGGCCAATATCCGGGCGGGGGAATATGAAGGGCTGGCGGACAAGCTGAAAGACCCGAACTGGCAGCCCGATTTCGGCAAAGCCGAATTCAACGAGCGTTCAGGCGCAACTGTCATGGGGGTCCGTGAATTTCTGATTGCATACAACGTTAATCTGAATACCACTGACCGGAAGTTGGCCAGTGATATCGCGCTGACGATTCGTGAAAAAGGTCGGTTAAAGCGGGATAAGGCTGGTAATATTCTCCGCGATGATAATGGCGTGGCTTTGCGCCAACCCGGTTTATTGAAAGAAACCAAAGCCGTTGGCTGGTATATTGATGAATATAAAATGGCCCAGGTGTCGATCAATTTAACCAATTATAAAATCACACCGCCCCATGTGGTTTTCGAGGAAATCCGCAAACTGGCAAACCGGAAAGGTTTACGGGTGACCGGTTCGGAAATCGTCGGGCTGATTCCTCTCGAAGCAATATTGATGGCCGGGCGTTACTATCTCAAAACCCAGGGCAAATCCCAGGGTGTTCCCGAAGAGTCCATCATCCGCACGGCGATCCAGTCGCTGGGTCTGAATGATGTGTCGGAATTTGATCCGCAGAAGAAAATCATTGAATACCAGTTCAGGGAATTCGAAACATCGCTGGTTGAGATGACGGCACGTGAATTTGCTGATGAAACATCCACCGATTCACCAGCCCCGGGCGGCGGCAGCGTAGCCGCTCTTTGTGGCTCTCTGGCTGCCAGCCTGACGGCTATGGTGGCCAATCTGACCCATGGCAAAAAAGGGTATGAGCGGCATAATAAAAAGATGAATGAGGTAGCCGTTCAGGCTCAAAATCTGAAAGATGAACTGTTGCGATTGATGGACTTGGATACGGCGGCATTCAATCAGGTGATGGACTGTTTTCGGTTGCCCAGGAAGACCGATGAGGATAAAGCCAAACGCAATGCTGCGATTCAGGAAGCGACGAAAAATGCGGCTAATGTTCCGTTACAGGTTATGGAGACAAGTCTGAAATTGCTGGAGCTTACCGAAATCGTTGCAAAATACGGCAATGTCAATTCCATCAGCGACGCCGGAGTGGCGGCGCTTTCCGCCGATACTGCCATCAATGGCGCCGGATTAAATGTTTTGATTAATCTGGCCGGAATCGACGACCGGGAATTTGTCGCATCAATGAAGTCAAAGGTTGACTCAATTCGCAAAGAGAGTAAGCGCCAAATACGCAGAATCCTCAATCGGGTGGAAAAAACCATCGCTGAAATGTAATTTATGTCAAAAATAAAGATTCTGTCCGATCAGCTTACCAATAAAATTGCCGCCGGTGAGGTTGTCCAGCGACCGGCGTCGCTGATCAAAGAACTCGTCGAAAACAGTCTCGATGCCGGGGCGACTGAGATTACCGTGGTGGTTAAAAACGGTGGAAAATCGCTCTGCCAGGTGATCGACAATGGTGAAGGGATGAATAAGGACGATCTGCTGTTGGCGTTCGAACGCTATGCGACCAGTAAGATTGCAACGACTGAAGATCTGATGGCGATTCGGACACTGGGCTTCCGGGGTGAAGCCCTGGCCAGTATTGCCGCGGTGTCAATTGTTAATGCCATCAGTGTTGAAAAAGGGGCTGACAGCGGTTATGAATTGCGGATCGAAGGCGGGAGCTTCCGGGAAATCAAAGCGGTTGCGGGGACAGTCGGAACAAATATTTCTGTGAAAAATCTTTTCTTTAATGTTCCGGCCCGCCGGAAATTTCTGAAAAGCCGGGAAGTGGAATTCCGGCATATTATCGATGTTATCCGCAAGTTTTCCATGATCCATCCCCGGGTCAGGTTTACCCTGATTCACAATGATAAGGAAGTTCTGCGATTACGACCGGAAGAACTGCTGGACCGGATTGTAAATCTTTATTCCGTTGAATATCGAAAGAATCTGATCCGGATTGATGAACAACGTGCCGGGATAACGCTGAGTGGTTATATCGGTAATCTAAATCTGGTGCGGGCCCGGAGAGGAGACCAGTATCTTTTTGTAAATAATCGTTATATCAGCGATCGCCTGATGAACTATGCCGTTGGAAAAGCCTATTCCAATTTGGTGAGCCGGGGCGAGTATCCCTTTTACTGTCTGCATCTTGAAATGGATCCCTCGGCGGTAGATGTCAATGTTCATCCCACGAAGATGGAGGTAAAATTCCGTGAACAGAATAGGGTTTATCGTTTTCTGGAAGAGAGCGTCAAAGCCGGCCTGAAAGATATCCTGGATGTGATCCCCGATCTGTCAAAATTTTCACCGGAATATTATTATGCTCCGGCACCTTTTGAGCGTCAGCAGAGGGAAGAGAAAAAAAATCCCGAGGTCGGGTTGATATCGACCGGGAGCGAAATCGGTGATGATAAAGCCCCTGAATCGCCGGATTATCAGACGGAGATGCCATTGCATTTTTCGAGACGGAAGCCGGAAGGTCGCTGGACCGAGCGGGCGAGGCGTTTTGTTGAGCAGGGTTTTCCGGAACCAAAAATGGAATATCGTCCCGATGTGCCCTTATATCAATTGCATAATAAATACATCATTACCCAGGTGAAATCCGGGCTGGTGATTATTGATCAGCACGTGGCTCATGAACGCATTCTCTATGATAATGCCATTAAAGCCATGGCGAAGGAACCGTGGCGTGGTCAGCAATTGCTTTTTCCACAGGTCATCGAGCTGTCGGTCACTGATTTTTCACTGTTACTTGAAGTACTGCCGTTTCTCGAAAAGATCGGGTTCAGTATCCGTGAATTCGGGAAGAATACAATTGCTCTCGAGGCGGTTCCGGCGGGAATGACCTGGGGAAATGAATCCACAATCATCAAGGAAATTCTCGACCATTACCAGGAATTTGGTACAAAAGACACCAGCATTCAGTCCAAAGTTGCCGCATCCTATTCGTGTAAAGCTGCGATCAAATCCGGCGATAAACTGACAGAAGAAGAGATGCGCAATCTCGTGGATAATCTTTTTGCCACCGACGATCCTTATTTCTGTCCCCACGGACGCCCGATTATCGTTAACCTGACTCTGAAAGAATTGGACAAACGGTTTGAGAGGACGTAGAGATTGGTTGGGAATTTCAAACTTGAGCGACATTTGAAAAAACAGATCATCCCTTTTATCGTCGGACCAACGGCTGTGGGCAAGACCTCCACGGGGATTGAACTGGCAAGACGACTGGATGGTGAAATTATTTCCATTGATTCCCGCCAGGTTTTTCGGGGGATGGATATTGGTACCGCCAAACCGACGCTGCGACAATTAAAAGAGATACCTCATCACCTTGTAGATATTCTCAATCCTGATGAACAGATCAGTGCCGGCGCTTATCGGGAACTGGCGTTGCAGGTGGTTGCGGAAATTCAATCCCGTGGAAAATTGCCAATCTTTGTGGGCGGCAGCGGCATGTACGTGAAAGCGGTAACACAGGGGCTTTTCCGGGAAAGTGTTACGGATGATGCCGTGCGGAAAAGGATAAAACGGGAACTGGCTGAAAAAGGAGCCGCGGCGCTGTACAACCGTCTGGTGGACGTCGATCCCGATCTGGCCGTTAAAACCCACATAAACGACATCAAGCGGATTACCCGGGCGCTGGAAATCTATGAAATAACGGGAAAACCAC
>QNCV01000057.1 GCA_003645845.1 Fidelibacterota bacterium
AATGAGGAGGTAGCGGTCAGTGTTACTCATAAGGCCGCCGGTCATGTCACCGAAAGCGATGTGCTGTTAGCGAAAGCCTCCGAAGCCGTCATTATCGGCTTCAATGTGACAGCCAATCCAAAGGTCAAGGAGGTCGCCAAAAAGGAAAATGTCGAAATCAGGCATTACAGCGTGATTTATGAATTAATCGATGATATAAAAGCGGCTTTGGAAGGATTGCTCAGTCCTGAAAAAGTTGAAGAGCATCTCGGAACGATTGAGGTCCGCGAGGTTTTTAAGGTTCCGAAAATCGGTTTTGTCGCCGGTTCCTATGTCAAGGAAGGTAAAGTTACCCGAAATGCCATGGGACGGATCAAGCGGAACGATGAAGTGCTTCATGAGGCTACGATTGTATCTTTGAAACGCTTTAAAGATGATGTCAAGGAGGTTGCGGAAGGATTTGAATGCGGAATTGCCCTGGAGGGTTTTTCAAAATACGAACCGGGTGATATTATTGAAGTATTCAATGTGAAATCTGTCAAGCGTAAATTGGAATAATGTCGATTAATGGTTATTGGAATTTTGCAGGTTGAGATGCTGTTGTCCGGGACGATGTCTCTGAAGGATAAACGGTCGCTGTTGAGTCATTTAAAGAATAGTTTAAGGAAACAGTTCAATATATCCGTGGCTGAATTGCGTTATCACGATCAGTATGGACGGGCGCTGCTGGGAATTACAACCATTAATAATGAATCCAAAATTGTAAATCAGGTACTGAGCCAGGTTGAAAAACATATTGAAATACAAAACAACGTTCAGATTTTAAACCGAAAAATAGAATTGGTATAAGTAGTGGATTATCGTCGTCAGAGGGTTGCAGACGAAATAAAGCGGATCATCGGTGAAATTTTCATCAAAGATCTGCCGCCGAAAAATTCGACGTTAGTTACGGTGACCAACGTTAAAATCACCAGTGATCTGAGAGAAGCCAAGATTTATCTGAGTATTTTTAATAAGGATGTTGACCTACGGCAGGAGGCTTTTAGAGAGATCAGGAAAAAAACGTCATTTATTCGCGGTCTGCTGGGCAATCGGATTGAGTTGAGGTATGTTCCTAAATTATTATTTTTCAAGGATGATACCTTAGACTATGTTGATAATATTGAACGGTTAATTCATTTAATTCACCGAGAAGATGAGTCCTGAAAATCCGGATATGATTCTAAATGTTCACAAACCAATAGGGATGACATCCTATGATGTTATTCGCCAGGTAAAGCGACTGATAAGGCGTACGAAAGTTGGTCATGGCGGAACGCTTGACCCTTTTGCCGAGGGTGTATTACTGGTGTTAATCGGTAGGGCAACCAAACGAATGTCGGCTTTGTTGAAACATAAGAAATGCTATCAGGCAACCCTTAAACTGGGAGAGGCCACCGAAAGCGGTGACAATACAGCCGCCGTAACTCAGGTTGCCAAAGTACCTCTTATATCCAGTGAATTGTTAAAAAGGGTCGAAGCACAATTTACCGGTGAAATTAAACAGATTCCGCCGCAATATTCCGCGAAAAAAGTCAACGGTAAGCCGGCCTACAAATATGCCAGAGCCGGCAAGACAGTAGAACTAAGGCCGGTGACGGTGAATATCTATGATTTGAAATTGACAAAAAGCGCCGATGATCTTCTGAATTTACATGTTTGTTGTTCGAGCGGGACATATATTCGGGCGCTGGGCGAAGATATTGCTCGGGCGTTGGGAACATGCGGACATCTGACTGCTTTGGTCCGGACAGCGATTGGGGAATATCGTTTGGCTGATTCAATTAAAGTCAAAGATTTATCACAGAATCTGACTGAATTGACGGCAGCGGGAGTTTGAAATATTTTAATATGAATGTATTTTATAACATTGAAAATTTAGAAAATGATTTCGAAGGAGCTGTTGTGACGCTGGGCGTTTACGACGGACTTCACCGGGCGCACATGGAGATCATTAATCGGGTAATTGATTCCGCTCGTAAAATGAATGCAAAATCGCTGATGATCACCTTTGATTCTCATCCGCGAAATGTTTTGAATAATACCAGTAAAAGGGTTAAGTCATTAACCTGTCCTCAGGAGAAGATTGAGATCTTAGAAAGCACCGGGTTGGACGGTGTCCTGGTTTTGAAAGTGACCGGGAATCTGCTGAATATCAGTGCAGAAGATTTTGTGAAAACATATCTGGTGAATCATCTGCACGTTCGGAAGGTGATTGTGGGATATGATTATCATTTTGGAAAAGACCGGGGCGGAAGAGCCGACCAGTTAGTAAGATATGGTGACAAATACGGATTTGATGTGGAAATAGTCAATCAAATTTACTTTCACCAACATGCCATCCGCTCTTCGGTAATCCGGACGATGCTTTCTGAGGGAGATGTCGTGAAAGCCGCCGAATTATTAGGCCGATATTACCGGGTTGAAGGCCGGGTGGTGCATGGATCCGGTCGCGGTAAAACCCTGGGATTTCCCACTGCCAATATTGAACCGGACAATCGGGAAAAAATGCTGCCGGTTGACGGAATCTACCTGACGGAATGTTTTTACCGGAACACTCGTAGCTTTGGTATATGCAATATCGGTATTCGAAAAACCTTTAATGAAAGTGAACGGGTCATTGAAGTTTATCTGATAGATATAAGGGATATCGACTTATACGGACATAAATTCAGGATCGGGTTTTTGGAACGACTCCGGGATGAAGTTAAATTTGAAACCCGTGAAGAATTAATTGCCCAAATGAAGAATGATTTAATTGAATGTAAAGAGCGAATAAAAAAATATAATTGATGAAATGGAGGATTGACTAAATGTCATTAACAAAAGAAATTAAACAGGAATTGATTGAGAAATTCGGAAAGAATGCTGAAGATACCGGGTCGATCGAAGCCCAAATTGCGCTTTTGACCGAACGGATCAAAACACTTAATGAACATTTTCTGCAACATCCGAAGGACCACAGTTCCCGGCGCGGACTGCTGAAGCTGGTGAGTCGCAGAAAACATCTTTTGGCTTATCTGAACAAAAAAGATCATGAAGCCTACAAAAAACTAATTGGCGAATTAAATATTCGTAGATAATCAAGATAGGAGTAAGAATTGATACATAAAGAAATAACCCTGGGCGGGAGACAATTTGTTGTTGAGACCGGCCGAATGGCCAAACAGGCTCACGGATCAGTTGTAGTCCAATATGGTGATACAATGGTGCTCGTAACCGCGTGCGCAGATTTTCAGAAACCGATGAATCAGAACTTTTTTCCGTTACAGGTGGAATATCGTGAGCGAACATACGCTGCGGGTAAAATTCCGGGTGGTTTTTTCAAACGGGAGGGTCGTCCTTCGGAGAAGGAGATTCTCAGCTCCCGTCTGATTGATCGTCCGATCCGGCCGCTTTTTGCAGAAGGATTTTTCTCGGATACGCAGATTATTGCAACGGTAATCTCCGGTGATCAGGAAAATCCGGGCGATATTCTTGGAATAACCGGCGCTTCACTTGCGCTTAGTATTTCTAAAATTCCCTTCCTTGGTCCCATTGCCGGTGTCAGGGTTGGACGCCTTAACGGTGAATATATCCTGAATCCGATGATGTCTCAGATGGATGAATCGGATATTGAAATTGTTGTTGTCGGCAGTGAAGAATCCATTGTTATGGTCGAAGGTGAATGTAAGGAGATTTCTGAAGATGATTTCGTCGGTGCACTGGAATTTGGCCACAAAGCGATCGTGGAACTGATTAATTTTCAAAAAGAGATTATCGCTGAGCTTAATCCTCAGAAAGTCGACGTTCAACCAACTGAAATTCCGCAGGAATTGATTGACATTGTTCGGTCAAAAACAGAGCCGAAACTGGAAGAATGGCGTAAACTGGCCCTGGAATCCAAACATACCCGCTCCGATGCAATTGCCGATTTCACAAAGGCCCTGATTGAAGAGCTTGAAGAAGAATATCCCGAACAGAGTAATATCATCAAAAATGAGATTGATGAAATGCTCAAGAAGGATATGCGACGGTTAATCGTCCAAAAGCAGGTTCGGCAGGACGGGCGTGGGTTAAAGGATATTCGCCCGATCACCTGCGAGATCGGTGTTTTACCGCGAGCTCACGGTTCGGCGTTATTCACCCGGGGTGAGACTCAGAGTCTGGGATCGGTCACTCTGGGAACCAAACTCGATGAACAGATCATTGATGATATCGACCGGGAAGAGTATAAAAAACGTTTTATGCTGCATTATAACTTTCCGCCCTTCAGTGTTGGTGAAGTCCGGCCGATCCGTGGGACAGGCCGTCGGGAAATTGGTCACGGTAATCTGGCGGAGAGAGCCTTAAAAAACCTACTGCCTTCCGAAGAGGATTTTCCCTATACAATTCGAATTGTATCGGACATTTTGGAATCCAACGGTTCGTCTTCAATGGCCTCGGTATGTGCCGGTTCACTGGCCCTGATGGATGCGGGGGTGCCGGTTAAAAAGACAGTTGCCGGAATTGCCATGGGGCTGATCAAGGAAGAGGATGATGTTTTTGTTTTATCCGACATCCTCGGCGCCGAAGATCATTACGGTGATATGGATTTCAAAGTCACCGGAACAAGAGACGGGATTACCGCAATTCAGATGGACCTGAAGGTTGCGGGCATTTCAACCGAGATCATGCGAAAGGCGCTGGAACAGGCCAAAGAGGGGCGTTATCACATTATTGATATTATGGAAAAAACGATCAGTGAACCTCGCCCGGATATTTCCAAATATGCACCGAAGATGACGACGATTCAGATACCGGTGGATATGATTGGTGAGCTAATCGGCCCCGGTGGCAAAAACATTAAGGCAATTCAGGCGGAAAGCGGTGCCACGATTGAAATCAATGATGACGGTCTGGTTTTCATTTCTGCGGTAAACACCGAGTCTTCGGATATTGCGAAAAAAGCCATTCAGGCCATGATGGAGCAACCGGAAGAGGGGAAGACATACCATGATTGCACGGTAAAACGGATTGAAACCTATGGAGCATTCGTTGAGTTTTTGCCGGGTAAAGAGGGTCTGTTACATGTGTCCGAAATTGCCTGGGAACGTACCCGGAATGTCAGTGACGTTCTGAAAGTCGGTGACAAGGTTACCGTATTATTGAAGAAAATCTCACAACCGGGAAGATTCGAACTCTCTATCAGAGAGCTTTTGGACAAACCGGAAGGCTACGTGGAAGAAAAACGGCACAGCCGACCGCCCCGCTCTGATAGCCGGTCACACAATTCACGTTCCGGGGGACGCTCAGACCGATCGCGCTACCGACATTAATATGAACGAAGAAAACTTCCAGAAAACGCAACTATCCAATGGAATCCGGGTCATTTCGGAGAATATTGATTCGGTATATTCGGTTGCATTAGGGATATGGGCGATTGCCGGTTCTCAGGACGAGACCAAAGAGACCAACGGTATCGCCCATTTACTGGAGCACATGGCCTTTAAAGGTACAACACACCGCAATGCTTTTCAGATTGCTCATGAAATCGAGTCGTTGGGCGGTGCCCTGAATGCATTTACGGGAAAAAATGTCACCTGCTATTACGCACGCCTGATGGGCGAGCATCTTGCAACCGGAGTGGATGTTCTGGCGGATTTGATTAAGAATCCCGATTTTAAGGAAGCCGAACTGGAACGGGAAAAGGGTGTGATCATTGAGGAAATCCGGGAAATTGAAGATACTCCCAGTGACATTATCTTTGATTATTTCACGGAACAACTTTTTCCGAATCATCCGATTGGCAGATCAATTCAGGGTAGTATCGAGAATATACGTTCCCTTACCATTGATCATCTGATTGATTTTATTAGATGTCACTATACGGCTGATCGTTTGGTGGTGGTTGCCTCCGGAAGGGTTAATCATCAGGAATTGGTCGGACTTGTAGAGCAGAAGATGGGTGATATTCCATGTGGAAACGGTATTCCTAAGCTGGATGAAGTATCCGATATAGTGCAGCGATCTCAGAAGATTACCCGGAAAATCAGCCAGTCTCATCTGCTTATTGGTCGGCGGGTTTTTCCTCAGAGTGATGACCGAAAATATCCGCTTGCACTGCTCAATATCATCCTTAGTGGCGGTATGTCTTCGCGATTGTTTCACAATATCCGTGAACAGTACGGATTTGTATATGCTATTTATTCATTTTATGATCTTTATCTGAATAATGGTCTTTTTGGAATTTACGCCGGTATCGATACCGGTCAGCAGGCAGTTATCCGCGATATGATTTATGCTGAATTAAATAAACTTTCCCGGGATGGCATTACTTCGGAGGAACTCGATAAAGTAAAACAGCAATTTGAAGGTGGTCTGGTGATTTCTCTGGAAAACATGCAGTCCCGTATGAATCGTTTGGCCAAGATGGAGATATTTGAAAACAGATTAATGACCATTCGGGAGTTTCTGGATATTATTGACAAAATCGATATTGACGATATTCATCATTTAGCAAGCTATCTTGCAGAGGCGGATCATTATATTGAAACAATGATCGTACCTGAGAAGAAATTTTCTTAATCAAGGGGAATATTATGGCGAGACTGATTGAACCTGCTGAAAGAACGAATTACGTTACCTATGCGATTCGTGATATTGTCGTGAAAGCCAAACAGCTGGAGGCGGCCGGAAAGAAGATTCTATATTTGAATATCGGTGATCCTCCTGTATATGATTTTGAAACCCCGGAAGAACTGAGGAAGATTGTGGCCAATCGGATTCTGGAGTCCGGCGCCGGTACGAAGAATAATGTTTCCACCTATTGTGATTCAATGGGAATAGCTGAGGCCCGGGACGCAATTGCCCGCAATGCTGTGGAAGTTAAGAAGATTAAAGACATTACTGCCGATGATGTGATTATCTCGAGCGGGGCATCGGAGGCAATTACCATCGCTATTGCGGCGCTGATTAATCCCGGCGATAATATAATGACACCTTCGCCCGGTTATCCGCTTTACAGCGGGCAGATTCCCGTCTATCATGGTGAAGTGAATCCCTATTTGCTGAATGAAGAAACGGGCTGGCAGATTGACATTGAAGAGCTGGAAAAAAGGGTTAATAAACGTACAAAAGCGATTGTAGTTATCAATCCCAATAATCCGACCGGCGCAAATTACAGTCGGGATAGTATACTTAATATCCTGAAATTTGCCGAAAGACATAATCTGGTAGTATTTGCCGATGAGATTTATGATAAACTTCTTTTTGACGGTCAGAAACACATTTCCATTGCTTCATTATCAGAGACTGTTCCGGTGATTACATTCGGTGGCCTGAGCAAGAATTACATCATGCCGGGCTGGCGGGTTGGTTGGGCAATATTTCATGATCCACTGAATATGATCGGTGAATATCGCGAAGCTATAAATAAGCTATTGCGTGCCAGATTGTGCTCACCGCATCCCCAGCAGGTTATGATTAAACCGGCGTTGGAGGGGGGCGATCCGCATCTTCCCGGGGTTATGGAAAAAATTACCCGCCGGCGGGATATCACTTATAAAATGCTGAATGATATCCCGGGTATCAGTTGTGTTAAACCGGGAGGTGCATTTTATGCATTTCCGAAAATCGAATTGCCTGAGGGCATAGATGATGAACAGTTTGTCCTTGAGCTGTTGGAAGAGACCGGTGTATTGGTCGTTTACGGGAAAGGCTTCGGTGAGAAAAAGGGAACCCATCATTTCAGAATCGTATTTTTACCCGATGATGACACTCTTATCCGTTCCTATGAACTGATTGGTGAGTTCACGGAAAAGTTTTACCGGAAACACGGCTTCAATCCCGTTAAATAGCGGGAGAGAGATTATTAGCGAAAATAGAAATAGATGTCGGGTGCTGGTTTACCATAAAGTCGATCCCAAGGCTGAACTGGGTTTGACATGTGTCCACCCGGATACATTTGAAAAGCAGATTGCCTTCCTTACTTCGGAAGGGTATCAGATGGTTACGCTTTCCGACCTTCGACTAAACGGCAATAATAAGCGGATTGCAATCTGTTTTGACGACGGGTATCAGGATGTCTACGATTATGCTTTTCCCGTATTGCAGAAATATTCCGCCGTTGCAACCGTATTTATCATTGTTGATTATATCGGCAAAGAAAATACCTGGGATGTCAATATTGGCGGGATACGATACAGGCATCTGGATGAGGATTCGATTCACAAGCTGGTGGAATCCGGGTGGGAAATCGGATCGCACAGCATGTCTCACCGACCGCAAAGATTTACCGGACGGAGAGAGATGGAATTTGAGTTGGGGCAATCGAAAAAGATATTGGAAACTAAATTTAAACAAATTGTCACTGCTTATGCTCCACCCTTTGGAATCGTCACACGTTGTATATACGATTATGCATTTAGCACCGGTTACCAAAATATTTGTGGTTTTTTCCCGTTTAGGTATTATGCTGCATCCAAACCGAAAAAGAGTGAGATTTTACGCCTGGCGGTCTATCGAACCGATAGTCTTGCTTCGATAAAGAGAAAACTATCGGAAGGAAATAATCTGTATTGTGAAGTTTTGAAACAGAATGTTGTGAACTTCTGCTCAAATGCCACACTGGCAGTGAATTCTTTGAGATAACTTAAAAATTACTTGACATATCAGATTCCACGGGTTATACTATTAAAGTAAAGGTTTAAGTAAAGTGTAGAACAGAGCGTAAAATGGGAAGGTCTATCAAAAAACTGTATTATTCAATAGGTGAAGTAAGTGAAAAGACCGGTCTGAAGCAGTATGTTCTGCGCTATTGGGAATCGGAATTTCCGTCTCTGGCTCCGTCTAAAAACCGCGCCGGGAACCGGGTCTATCGTGAAAAAGACATTCTCCTGATTCAATACATAAAACATCTTCTCTATGAAAAGAAATTTACAATTGAAGGTGCAAAACAGAATTTAAAATCATTGAAACCGGAAGATTTACAACATTTTGCTGAAACCGGAACAATTGCCGAACCGGCATCAGCAAGCCTGAATGACAGTCAATTACTTGAAGTGCTCAGGAAAATAAAATCGGGTTTGAAAGATATTCTGGAATTGTTAAATAACTGGGAATCCTGACACCTTTTTGTAGACTTCAATAAATAAAACATGTAAATTATACCGCTTTTTGATTTCGGAGCGTGGCGCAGTCCGGCTAGCGCACCTGAATGGGGTTCAGGGGGTCGTAGGTTCAAATCCTATCGCTCCGACAACGATATGACGGTATTGAGGGAGATGAAAAACGTCTCCCTCATTTCATTTAGATAGATAACCGATACTATGCCAATATATTATCACTACAATCCGAGTAACGATTTAGTAAACGAGGATAGACAGCTCCTGGAAATTCTGGATTCACAGCAATTCGATGGTGTTTTTCTGTCGGATGTTTTTGCCTCTAAGGAAGATAAAAGAGTACGCCTCGCAATTGATCGGGCCAATCAGTTAAAATTGAAGACCGGTATTCTGATAGACTGTTTTCAGGGGAAAGATCAGTACCATTCTGAATACTTTACACGGCCAATGAATTTTAAGGGGGCGATCTATCTCCCAACCACCGATTATTATCCCATTTGTCCGAACAATCCCGTAGCCATCCGGCATCTGTTGGAAAAAATTGAGAGTGTAAATAAGCATTATCAGCCCGATTATATTTATCTGAACCATTTTCAGTTTCCATTTAACTGGGAGGAAGAGAACCTGGATATTCAGGATCAAACTCCTCAGTACTGCTATTGTCCTTTTTGCATAACCGAATTCAGCTCTGTTATCGGCGAAATTGTGACCAGCAGCGCCCAAATCGAAGAGGTAATGCCCGAGTGGTTGGAATGGCGGACCGACGCGATTTCTAAATTACTGGGAACGGTTAAACGGGTTATCCCGAAAAAAACCGCTCTCATTGTCGGATTACCCCCACTGGCAGTCATTGATTTACCCTTTGCAACCGGATTATTACCCTATAGTATTGTCGAAGAAGGTTGTTTTATTTCACCAATGTTATATCATAAAAAGGTGTCAAATAAAATAATGTGGATTGAGGATATCCTCGATCAGTATAAGATTGATCTGAATCAACGCAAAATAATGCCATATTTTCAAATTCAGAATCGTCAGGAACGCGCCTTCCTTGAAAACCTTGAGAATCGCTTCGGAGGTTTGATTGTGGCGGATTCATTGCCCTGATCACCAGCCATTCAAATAGTTGATACCTGCGATTATTTTTATTGATTTTCTGATTATTCATTGTATATTCAAATATTCGTCTGGCATAGTGCGGAAAGACCAAATGCCAGAGAGTGTTCTATTCGTGAAATTGTGGTAAGAGGTTTGGATGTGAAATTATCTGTTGTCCGGATTATATCCGGGGCTCTTGATATTGACGAAATAAGCAACATGGCTTCCCTTGAAGTCATTGAAAAGTTTATTTCTTCCCTCGAAGATAATCAACAGGAAGGTTATTTTTACCTGACCTTTTTCGGACATGAGCTGCAATCGCTGATTGACGCCGAATCTTCAAAAGTTAAAAGCATTCGAAATTTATGCAAACAGGGAAAAATGTTCGTTGGACCATGGTATTCAACCCCGAATGATTGTCTGGCCAATGGAGAAAGCATTCTGCGGAACCTGCTTTTCGGAAATAGAATCGGTCGTCGGATTTGCAGTGTCATGAAAATCGGTTTTTCGGCATTAGACTGTAATAACAATTCCCAGCTTCCGCAAATCTTCAACGGTTTTAATATCGATACGTTATTTGTACCGGTTCAAAGATCTCAGCACATTCCTGCGGAATTTTATTGGGAAGGCAGCGATGGAAGCAGGGCGCTGGGTATCAGCAATTACATGGTAAATTTGAATTTATTGAGTGATTTTTCAATTTTAGATGAAATGATTAACGGGATTCTTAATGAAGACAACTACCCGAATATCCCGATTATGATGGTTGAAAACATAAGTTCTTTCGGCAAATCGCATCGGTTTTCAGAAGTTATTGATTATCTCAGAGCGCTTCCGGAAATAGAGGTTGAGCAGATTTCCTTACCTGACTATTTCTGGAATATTAAAGAGACTGTCTCAAAACATTCGATAAAAACACTGACCCGGGAAGCGATTCCGAATATATCCGGAGAACATAACGAACAAAATCCGGAATGCCTGTATATTATGGTTAAGAATTCCCAAATTCAGCATAAACTGCAATATTATCTTGAGCCCTGGGATATTATCCGGATGAAGACCCTAGGAGAAAGCGAACATTCTGAAATTGAATCCCTGTGGAAGCAATTATTGAGAATGCAGACAGTGATTAATGAGAATATGGATCTCTAATCACCGGATAAAAAGCAAAAAATACGGCGTAAATTTTATGGTATACTGAAGCAGGTAAATACAATTTATACGAATTCAATAAATGATAT
>QNCV01000058.1 GCA_003645845.1 Fidelibacterota bacterium
ACGAACAGCTTTCCGGTGGATATGTCGGCCGGTTTTTCACATTCCATTTTCAGGATGCTACCCAGGTCATCGGCGGAAAAATCAATGTTGGCGGACAGGATATATACATTTTCAATACCCATTCCCATTCTTCTAAATTTGCCAACCGTGAAACCCTTGAAACAATCACCGAACAATATCTCTCCGGTGAAATAAGCGATGATGACTATCTGTCAACCGTTACCGATGCCATTAACGGAAAAAAATGGCGCATGGTAGAAATGCGGAAACTCGTTGAATTTATCAATAAAACAGCCGGCCAAAATCCGGTAATCCTGGCGGGTGATTTTAACGATCTGGCTGATTCGGAACCCATTGCCATCCTTTTACAAAATGGATTCACCGACACATATGCCGCCGTTAATTCAGAACCGGGATATACATGGGATGAATTCCTGAACAGAAATATTCTGACCCATTATCAGGATAAATTTCCCGGCGAAAAAACAGCCCGGCGCGACCGAATTGACTATATCTTTTCACGGGGTGTAGAATTAAACATTAACGAATCCAAAGTCGTCATGAATAAAATCGAAAATGGTCTCCATCCGTCGGATCACTTCGGAGTTATGACAATTTTTAAAATCAATTCCAATCCAAGATGACGATCAGTTTTATCCTTGTAGATCCCAAAACACCCGAAAACATCGGGGCAGCCGCCCGGGCAATAAAAACGATGGGCTTTTCCGATCTGCGTCTGGTCAAGCCCTGTGATCATCTCAGCGACCCGGCCAGGTGGCTGGCACACAATGCCGAAGAGATCCTTGAATCGGCTAAAGTATATGATACAATCAGCGCAGCTGTTGAAGATATCGATTTCATTATCGGTACATCTGCAAAAAAACGTCCATCCCGTAACGAAAACATCCCTGCCCGGAATCTGGCGCAATTACTGCAAAATAAGGGAAATACCATCCGGTCCGCTGGAATTCTCTTCGGCACGGAAGACCGCGGCCTGAGCAATGAGCAACTAACCGTCTGCGATATCCTCTCCCATATTCCCATGAAACAGGCCCAGCCCAGCCTGAATCTTGCTCAATCTGTCATGATCTATGCCTATGAATTGTCTCGCTTATCAGGACGAATGTCAAAACAGGCGTCGCCCGAACCAAGCCCGGCCGCTTATTTGAAATTGAAACAAAACGTAGCGGACATACTGGACCGCATCGGGATGGACAAGCGAATTCCCATCCGCAACCGCATCATCGAGCGCCTTTCACTCGTCAATGATAAAGACACCCACCTGATTCAAAGCATTATAAAGGCTTTGAAAAAATATTTAGATAATTAAAATCCCATCTCTTTAACCAGGCGCTCGGCGCCGGCGAATTTATCCGTAATGAACAGTACATAACGAATATCGACAACGATTGTCCGCTGTAATTTTTGATTATACAGCCAGTCGCTGGTCATGGCTTCGTAATTTCCATCAAAGGCCAGACCAATCAGTTCACCTCTGGCATTCATTACGGCGCTGCCGCTGTTACCGCCGGTAATGTCACATTCACAAAGGAAACAGCAGGGTACATCATCCAACTCGGGATCTACCCAACGGCCGAAGTTCTTTTTTCGGTACAGCTCGGTCACCTTCTTCGGATTATCAAAGGGTTCTTCGCCGGTATCCTTTTCGATAACGCCGGTCAGCGTTGTAAAGGGTTTATACCAGATAGCGTCAGCCGGGCTGTAGCCGTTGACTTTCCCGCAAGTGAACCGGATGGTACTATTGGCGTCGGGATAGAGATTCTGACTTTTCCAGGCATAAATGGCATCTATATAGTTTTTACGAAGTTCCTTGATTCGTGCGCTCCAGGCTGTGTTTTTTTCATAGGCCCTGTCTTTCGCAGGATACAGCTTGACCGCCAGTTGAATCAGGGGATCGTCGATTGCTTCAATCTCAGCCGCTGTCATCGAATAAAGGCTCTTCACGAATTCGGCGTCCTCCAATTTTGTCTTTGAAAACGCATCGGAAACCCATTTTTCAATGGAATCGGAATCCTTTACAATATCTTCCACTTCAGTGATACGTTGATCCTCAGGCAAAGCCGCCGCACGCTTTAAGGCCATTGTCATCATTGCCATATCGAAGGGTTTATAATATCGCAGGTAAGCATAATCAATTCTCTTAAGATTGTCCTGTACCCGCTTTTCCGAAAATTCCGGACGACGCTCGGCTTCCGGTTTAGCTCGTTCTCTCGCAACCTCGTAGGCATTTTCCGCCTGACTGAATAAAACACCGGTGAAATAACCGCCGAAATTTTTTAAGGCATCATCATATTGATGCGTTTCCTTCAACAACCCGTACTGTTCTGCAATCTCGTCAAGAAGATGGCCGTATTTTTTCTTGAGTTTCCGCTTTGAATGAATGAAATCCATCAATTCTTTTTCAAATTGACGCTTCTGCTCCACAATCCCGGATTTACGCATCCCGTCGATATTTCCCTGGTAATTTTTCATCGCATTATTGAGACTGGCATCGTAATTAGCCAGTTTCAGTTTCGCCTGGGGGTCTTTTTGAGACATGTCCGCAATCACATCAAGTACGCTTTGAAAGTACTTTACCATGGGGATATAATTTTCATTCAGGTTCCAATCGATAGAATAGGAACTGCGGTAGCGCATGGTCCGTCCCGGAAATCCCAGGATAAAGGTTGCATCGCCCTCTTTCAAATCGGTTCTGGCAACTTTCAGATAATTCGGCGATTTCAGTGGAATATTCTCCGGACTGTAGGTTGCTCCGCTGCCGTCGGGCGCCTGATAGACACGCAGATAGGTAAAATCACCGGTATGCCGCGGCCACATCCAGTTGTCGATATCACCGCCATAGACACCGATTCCCGCCGGCGGAGCGTAAACAATTCGAACATCCTGGTATTTATTGAACAGAAATTTTATATATTGTTTACCATTATACATAGAAGCGATATAGCAATAGCGATCATCACGGTCATTCTCAGCAAGCTTTTCCATCTCGGTAATTTTCCGCTCGATTGCCTTATCTTTTTCAGCAATGTCACGGATCTTTTTAACACTTTTCAATATCTCGTCGGTCACGTCGGTCATACTTTGCAGTGTGTAGGCATACTGACCGGTCGCCGGCATTTCGTCCTGCAGACTTTCCGCCAAAAATCCATCGGTGAGATAATCAACGCTGTCCTTAGCTGAATTACGTTGTAATGCTCCGAAGGCACAATGATGATTGGTCAGCACCAATCCGTCGGGTGACACAAATGACGCCGAACAGCCTCCCAGCCAGACAATCGCATTAGAGAGCGAGGTTTTATCTTGGCTGTATATATCCTCAGCGGAAATCTCTAATCCTTTTCCCGCCAGATCGAGATTCTCCAATTGGGATAATAACCACATACCCTCTTCGGCAAATGTAGTAAAACCCATTATGAGAACGACTATCAAAACCCACATTTTTCTGCTCATTTTCTCCTCCTCTTACATCTGAACAAATCTAATAGATTAAAAATTAATTTCAAACTGTTTGAGCGTGATTTTGGGTATTGACTACATATATTGGGAAACCAAAACCTCATTAATCCATCCAATAAAATGAAACGAACAGAATTATGAAGATTATCGGAAATAAACAATAAACAGTAGATGAACCTGCCCGATGATCTGAAAGGCTCCTGGTTCGTTCTTTTCAGTCATCCCGCTGATTTTACACCGGTCTGTACAACCGAATTTGTCTCCTTCCTCCGTTCTCCCTTTTCCATTTCACCGAGAATATAAGAGCCAAAAACCGTAAGCTATTCATTATTTGGCAACATCTTTAATTAATATTACAAATTGCCCTAAAAATCCAGGAAGTTCCTTTATTTATAGTTTTAGAGTTTTAAATTTATCAGGTACATGAAGAAATTGAATTTTAAGTACAAAATAAAGTTATTCCGGTTATGAAAATATATCTGCTTATGTTGAAATGGATAAAGCCCTTCTGGAAAGTTCTGGTTATCGGTTTGCTATCCTCGCTATTATTTGTCGCTTTTAACTCTGCTTCCGTCTGGTTGACAGCATCCTTTGTCAATGTCATTTTTCCCCGGGAGCATCAGCAAGTGATCCTGGAAAAATCGACTGTAAACAATATTCACAAAAGGATTGATTTGAATTCCCGGATAAAAGCCTATACCAATCGAATTCTTATCAGGGAAAATCCCACAGAATCGCTTAAAATGCTGTGTATTGTCATCTTTACGATGTTTGTGCTGAAAAACATATTCTTTTATCTGAAGAATATCAGCTTCGGGTATGTTCAGTTGAAAATGATTACGAACGTTCGCAACCAGTTATATGAGCATTTGCACAATCTGTCGCTGTCCTATTTTGACCGGAAAAAGGGCGGTGAGCTGATGTCGATTACGCTTAATGATGTGAGTGCTATGCGCCGGGCCTTTACGGTCAGTTTTGATAAATTGATTGTGGAGCCGATAAATATTCTGACTATGGTAACACTCATGTTCATCATCTCCTGGCGCCTGGCAATCCTGGCGGTTATTATTTTACCGGTGACTGGATTGCTAATCTCAAAGATCGGACAGAGTATCCGGCGCAAATCGGTCAGGACGTCGCGGAAAATTGCCGGAATCACCGCCATTTTGAACGAAACCATTCGAGGTATCCGGGTGGTCAAGGCTTTTGCCATGGAGACTTTTGAGAAACGGCGGTTTTTTAATGAGACGAGAAAATATTTTAATTTGACATTCAGACGCCGTCGGCTGCGGGCGATTTCGACACCGGTGAATGAGATATTCAGTGTGTTGATCGGAGTTATCCTGCTGTGGCTCGGCGGGCATCAGGTTTTAAGCGGCACCGGCTTGGAGGCCGAGGATTTCATCCGGTTCATCATATTGCTTTTTGCAATTCTGACTCCGATTAAATCGCTGAATACGGTTAATGTTGATCTCCAGGAAGGTATTGCTTCCGCAACCCGGGTTTTTTCGATTCTTAACGAAAAACCGGAGATCATTGAAAAGGATAATGCGATTGAACTGACGGGGTTTAATTCCGAAATCATTTATGATCATGTGGGATTTCGATACAATGAACATGACGGATACGTTTTAAGGGATATTAATCTGGAATTGAAGAAGGGAGAAATTGTTGCCATTGTCGGACATAGCGGCGCCGGCAAATCGACACTGGTTGATCTTTTACCGCGCTTTTATGATGTTACAAATGGAAGAATCACGATTGATGATATCGATATCCGGGATGTTACCCTTGCGTCGCTGCGATCGCTGATGGGGATTGTCACGCAGCAGACGATTCTTTTTAATGATACCATATTTAACAATATTGCCTATGGGATGTCCGATGCGGGCCCGGAAACGGTTGTGAGAGCTGCCGAAGCTGCGAATGCCCATGAATTTATTGTCGATTTTCCCGATCAATACGAAACCGTTATCGGCGATCAGGGATCCCGTTTATCAGGGGGACAGGCTCAGCGGATTGCCATTGCCCGGGCATTATTGAAAAATCCGCCGATTCTCATCCTGGACGAAGCCACGTCTTCGCTGGATACGGAATCGGAACAGAAGGTTCAATCGGCAATCGACCGGTTGATGAAAGACCGGACCGTGTTTGTCATTGCTCATCGGCTGGCTACGATTCAATCGGCCGGGAAAATCCTTGTGCTCGATAAAGGTCGATTGGTGGAGCAGGGGACTCATCAGGAACTGTATGAACTGGGTGGCATCTATCGCAATCTCTATGACATTCAGTTTAATCTCAACGGTCAAACAAATCATGCGAACCTTCAAGAGAGAGAGCTGGCTTGAGGAAATCTTCGTATACCGGACCTAATATCAGTAATTATCAGTCCGTTTCAGACTTCCCACGGGGAAATATCCCGGCAAATGCTGGAGGCCGGACTGCCGGGTCCGAAACCAATCGCCATATACACGAATCGCCAGGCCGGATTTGTCGATCAGAATTTTTACATCAGTTGAAAAAGGGATTCGAAAAACATTGGGAAAATGGCGGACGGTGGTCCCGACTTGTTTAAATTGAAGTCATCTAAATATTTTGCTGGTTTCCTTTGCAGCCTATTCGTGTTTGTTAATGGCTTATTGGCACAGACATCCAATCCATTCAAGTCAGGTGAAATGTTAAAGTACTCGGCCTGGTTCAATTTTATTAAAGGCGGGGAATCGGAACTATATCTACTGGGTATCGAAGAAATCAATGGCAAACCGGTTTACCATGTGCGTTCTGTGACGAAATCTGTACCCTTTTTCGACCGGTTTTACAAAGTTCGTGATATTATGGATTCGTGGATTGATACTTCCACTCAGGTTTCCTATCGGTTTCAGAAATCGCTGCGGGAGGGAAATTACCGGAAAAAGTATTCTGTGGATTTTGATTATGGGAAAGGATTGGCTGTTTCCGAAGATGCACGGAAAGCGATTCCCGATATTGTTCATGACGGCCTGTCAATGATCTATTATGTGCGCTCGAAAAAGATTGAAATCGGCAATATTTTCAAAATAAATTTTTTCGATAATGATTCTCTCAGACCCTTTCTGATTGAGGTAAAAGGGACCGAAATCGTTAAGGTTCCTTTTGGAAAGGTTGAGTGTTATGTGCTGGCGCCGTATCTGGAATCAGGTAAATCACTCAAGCATAAAAGTAAAGTGACAATTTATCTCAGCACTGATAAAAACCGTATTCCCGTGATGATCTCAAATGAGGCCCGCTTCGGTTCACTGATATTGAAACTGGAAGCGATTGAATCGGTAGATCAATAATATACATGGCCGGAGACGGTTTCCCACCGATGCAATCGCAAAACGCTTGCAGATAACGTAAAAATACCACATCATATTTTGTAAAATATTGCACGCTATTAACTTGTTCACTTGAAAAAAGAAAACTCCCTCGAATCTTGAATATAATCTATTGGTTTTTGGGGGAAGTCCTGTCAATATTCAACTTTTAATCGGCAGAGTGATCGTAAACGTCGTCCCTTTCCCAACGGTGCTGTCAACATCGATGGTGCCGTTATGAGCTTCAATAATGCGGCGGACGATCGCCAGTCCCAGCCCGGTGCTTTTTTCTCCGCCGGTTGGTTTTACGCTGGTTTTGCTGAATTCCTTGAAAATCTTTGAGATTTCATTTTCCGGAATTCCCTGTCCCTGATCTGCAACGGAAATTTTCACAGATTCGTCCTGTTTCCTTGCGCTGATTGTGACCGTGGTATTGGGATATGAAAATTTAATAGCGTTGGTAACCAGATTGTCGAGAACCTGCATGATCCGGTTGGAATCAACGGTGATATTTGGAAGATCGGCCTCAATGTCCATTTTAAGTTCAATCTGTTTTTTCTCCGCCAGTGATTTTGTCATTGATTGATACGTATGGAAAAATTTATGCAGATCCAACTGCTCCAGCTTCAAGTCGAGTTTTCCTGATTCAATGGCGCTGAAATCCAGGAGATTGTGAATGAGGTTCAGCATTCGGTCACAATTTTTATCCATTGTCATCAACACTTTACGCTGCTTTTCATCGATTTCACCGATATATCCATTGAGGAAAAGGATAATGAAATTTTTTATTACCCCGATTGGACTGCGCAGATCGTGGGCGGCGATGCCGAGGAATTTATTTTTCAGTTCATTCAACTGGATCAATTCTTCATACATACGGCTTTTTTCAAAAATGACCGATAACTGTCGTGCGATTTCCAGAAATATATCAATATGCAGGTCTTTGTATGTATCGACCTGCATGCTGGAAAAGAAGATGAATCCGGCCGGCTTTCGGGATGAGATCAGGGGACAGGTGAGACTTGAACGCATGCCTTCCTCTAAAATGAGCCGGGTTGAAACCGAATCCGGATGGTTTTTCAGATAGATTTCAAGATCATTGATTATTCTCGGCTGGCCGGACTCGATGATTGCTGCCAGGCTGCTGCCTTCAATAGGGGCTGAATATCCCCTATTGATTTTAATGACCGTAGCCTTGGATCGGACGCAACAGACTTTGATTAGTTTTTCTTCTTCTTCGATCAATGCGATGCCGATACGGTCATAGGGAATGATTTCTTGAAACGAGTTATACACATAATCAAGGATATCATTCAATGTTAAACCGTTATTGATATATTCGGTAATGGAATTTAGCAGACGCTGTCTCCGGTATTTTTTTTCAAAAGATGCGCTTGCATGTTGAATGGATTCTGCCAGTCGTTGAAATTCAGGTGATTCAAAAACAGGCAACTCAAATTGATATATGCCTGACGCTATATTTTCCAGAATGGAAATAAGTTTATCGATTTGCGGCGTTGCCATAATGGGGTTTCCTGCGTTTTGAGAACTTGCTGATTAATATGGATTTCTGTCGAACTTTGTTGCGATAATCTCTGACGACGAAAAGTTTCTTCAGTGTAAAGGGGTCCAGACCGGTATAATACATGAGCCCTGAATAGGTCGAGGGTAAGGGGGTAAAAATTTGAACCTGTTCAGGGTTAATGTGAAGTTCCTTTTCTGCAAAATGTTTTAATGTACGCATCTCTTCTTCGGAACAACCGGGGTGAGCGGCAATAAAATAATATGTCAAAAATTGTCGTTTTCCGGCCGACTTTGAAAATCTATCAAATTGTCGTTTAAAATCAAGTAATGAATCGATGCCGGGTTTGCCCATTCGTTTTAAAACGTTTTCATCACTGTGCTCCGGAGCGATTTTCATCTGACCGGATGTATGATGAAGTGCGACTGTTTTCAAATAAGCTTCTCCATATTTGCGGTCTTCCATGACCATATCATAACGGATTCCGGATCCTATGAAAACATGCTTTACTCCGTCAATATTTCGCACTTTTTGAAGCAAATCTATCTGTCTGCTATGATCAATCGGCAGATGAGGACACTTTTTCGGAAATAAACATCGTCTGTTTTTACAGGCGCCGTTTTTCAGTTTTATGTTACATTCAAAACCGTACATGTTGGCGGTGGGCCCGCCAATATCGTTGATGGTGCCTTTGAAATCGGGGTTTTTAGTCAGATGACGGGCTTCATTCAGGATGGATTTTGCGCTGCGCCAGCGTACCGTGCGACCTTCGTGAACTGCAATTGCGCAAAAGTTGCATTCACCGTAGCAGCCGCGGTGGGAATTGATCGAAAAACGAATTGTGTCAAGGGCTCGAACCTTACCATGCTTAGCATAATAGGGGTGAACGGCACGTTCAAAATCCAGGTTGTAGATTTCATCCAATTCCTTTTGGGCCAGGTAATATTGCGGGGGATTCTGAACCAGGTATCGGCTGTCGATTTTCTGGGCGAGACCCTGCCCGTTCAGGGGATCATTGTTCCGATAGAAACGATGAAACATGTCGATGAAAGTTTTTTTATCGCGGTTGACTTCGTCAAATGAAGGCAGAAGTAGATAATTTTCAGGAGCGGAATTTCCGATGTATGATAGTCCCCGTAATTTCAATGGATTTCCACCTTTTTGCAGGGAATGGGCTAATTCAACGACTGTTTTTTCTGCCATTCCATAGACCAGGTAATCGGCTTTGGCGTCAAAGAGAATAGGCTTGCGCAGTTTATCCGACCAGTAATCGTAGTGAGTTATTCGCCGCAGGCTGGCTTCAATTCCGCCAAGAACGACAGGCGCTGTATTTTTAAAAAAACGACGAATCAGATTGGTATAGACAATAACCGCCCGATCCGGTCGTTTGGTGTTCTCTCCGCCGGGTGTGTAATCATCTTTTTTGCGAAATTTTTTCAGAGCGGTGTAATTGGCGATCATGGAATCGACACTTCCGCCGGTGACGCCCCAGAAGAGCCGCGGCTCACCGAGCCGGGTAATGTCTTTTCCGGTATGGATGTCCGGCTGGGCAATTATCCCGACTTTGAATCCCCGCTTGATAAGAAGTTTGCCAATCACAGCCACACCGATCTGGGGATTGTCGATATAGGTGTCGCCGGTAACCAGAATGATGTCCGGCTGAGGCCAGTTGAGTTCTTTCAGTTCTTTTAGGGTAGTGGGGATGAACATAAATAATTTTAAAGTGTAAAGTATAAAGTATAAAGTTTAAAGTTTAAAGTGTTAAAGTGAAGATTATGCATTGGGATTGTTGGTTGCTGATTTTCCGGCCAGATATCCTGTGGAGAATGCTGCCTGAAGGTTATATCCGCCGGTATCGGCGTCAATGTCAATTACTTCACCGGCAAAATAGAGCCTCTTTATCAAACGCGACTCCATGGTTTTCGGTTGAATTTCCTTCATTGAAACACCACCGGCGGTGATGATGGCCTCTTCAATGGGGCGGCAACCGGTGATCTCGAATCGAAAATCTTTGAGCCATTTGCGCAATGTCTGTCGTTCTTTTGCTGTAATATCGCTGACGATTTTGTTGGCGGGAATTTTTGTCAGATCAATGCAAACCGGGATCAGACTGGCGGGCAGGAGAGATTTCAGCATTGTCCCGAACTGCTGCCTGGGATGTCCTTCAAAATCACGGAGCAACCGGGCGTCCAATTTACGATGATCCAGAGCCGGTTTCATGTCCAGTGAGATTTGTACGGTTTTGTTCTGATTTAATGCTTGAACCGCTATCTTCGATAATGTCAGAATAATCGGTCCGGTCAGACCAAAGTGAGCAAACAGCATTTCGCCGAATTCATCCGCCTGCTTTTTTCCGTCAATCCATAGTGACGCCGACACATTCCGCAGGCTGAGTCCTTGCAGGCGCCGACATATATTGCCCTTTGTTATCAGCGGGATCAAGGCCGGTTGGGGTGGAATGATGGTATGTCCCAGCTCTTCAGCGAGAAGATAGCCGTCACCTGTTGAACCGGTACGCGGGTAACTTTTACCGCCCGTGCAAAGGATTACACTTTTCGCCTCAATAAATTGGCCATTGCTGAGAGTAACACCCGCAATATGGCGGTCTTCGACTGATAATTTTGTAACAACCGTTCCTGTTTGAATGTGGACGCCGGTATTTTTTAACCAGCGGATGAGCGCCTCGGTCACAGCCGGAGCGCTTTCGCATTCCGGAAAGACACGATTACCCCGTTCGACCATTGTACTGATTCCATGATTGTGAAGTAACTCTCTGAGATCATCGACAAAAAAATTATAAAACGCCGGTTTCAGAAAACGACCGTTTTTACCGAAATGACGGATAAATTCATCAATCGTTGTGTCGTTTGTCAGGTTGCAGCGGCCTTTTCCGGTGATGCGTAACTTGCGGCCGAGACGGTCCATTTTTTCAAGGAGCAGCACATTGTCACCCCGAAGAGCAGCCTGACCGGCGGCCAGGATACCGGCGGGCCCGCCGCCGATAACAATTGTATCATATTTATCAGGATTATCCATCGAATCATAGCTTGGCGGAAAAAAA
>QNCV01000059.1 GCA_003645845.1 Fidelibacterota bacterium
ATTGCGGTCCCCAAATCGCGGAATGGCCACCGCTGGAGACCATCATGGCCAATATTTCCGCTTCCCCCTGATTAGCTAATGTATGTAAGACGGCTGTTGCTCCGACATCATCCCAATCCGGGCCGATGTCAGTATCAAAGATAACTTTCTCTGTAGCAAAAAGCGCATAGTATTGAAGAATTGATAAAATGAAAACACTTATAATGATATTATAACGTACACCTCCCCTGTTTTTTTCTAAATTACAACCACTATCCACGAAATTCCTCTGAAATTAAAATAATACACTTAATCCCATAGCATTTGTATTGCCTAAAATACCAATATCACGAAAAGCATAATCAATCTGGATTGCATTCCCATGCATTGATTGTAACAGAATACCGCCCCCAAAGGTTGGGCCAAATTCCGAATTTTCAAGAAATATACTTCGATATCCGGCTCTTAGAAATAATTTTGCAGCACCCGGAACATTCAACGTATACTTCGCACCGAAATTGAGTGATTCGTTGTTGTTATTAACATGAAGCGCGTCCATAGACACTGTTAAGCGGTGAACTGTCGTAACAATAGGATTTAAAGAAACCCCGATTCGGAAAACCAAAGGAATTTCCCAGGTATCCGTCAGATATTGGACTTTGATATCCTTGTAATTACCCGCCTCATCCGGAGCAATATCAATCGATCTCATCATATCGAGACCAGAATATCTCATGCGGGTACCATAGTTGGTAAGACTCATCCCAATACGCATACCGTCTTTTTTATCCGAAGGAGAGAAATAACCGGTATTAATAATAACACCAAAATCCGCTGCAACGGCGTTTGCACTACAATGATATATAGATGAGTGTATGTATTTAATTGTAGCGCCAAATCCGAACCAGGATGTCAGTTCTTTTCCGTATGAAAAATTCACGGCTAAGTCGGAAGGGGTGAAAGTTTCGCCTGTGCCTTCCTGTAATTCCATCGTCGTCACATCCATTTCACCGTAGTTAATCCCCATTGCACTGGCAGCGAAAGTTCCGATATTTGGAACTACTACTCCTGCTGATGCGATATACGTCTGGGTTTCTACCAACCAGGGTTGGTACGCAAAAAACACCTCGTTTTTTTTCATAAAAGCGAGACCAGCGGGATTCCAGTATACAGATGATAAATTATCTACTGTGCTGACGCATGCTTCACCCATGGCAATACCCTGCGGATCATATCCCAGCTCTAAAAAGTTGGATGCAGTAGTTCCGACTCTGTTTGGTGAATTCTTCGCGACCAATCGTGGAGCAACTATCAACAATGCAATCAATATTGCGGTTAGTTGTTTGCTATATTTCATAGAATGTACTCCTTCATCTACCTAGATATTATGGTTGTTGATCATATCATTATTTCAATATTGCGAATTTTCCTCGCCTTACATTTCCGGTCTTTCTTGATTTTAAATAATAGAAATATACTCCCGGCGCCACTTCCAAACCGTCTTTGGTAAGAAGATCCCATTGGACAATTCCATTGTTTGGCTCATTATTAACACTTATTTCATCAACCAGGTAACCACTTATTGTAAATATTTTAATATCGCATTCCGCCGGAATATGGGTAAACATGATTCTTCTTCTCTGATTCAAGTATATATTCCTGACAGACGGTTCCATGGTATTCGTTACAATATACGGATTGGGTACCACTTTGATCTTACTTAGATCCTCAGCGTTTTTCATCGATTCAACATCCGGTTCATTCACTCTAACAACAAATTCATCAGTTTCAAGGAATGGACGTTTTCCATCGACTCGATAAACCTGCCCGGTTGTCGGCAGCTCTGATTCAGAAGAGGCTTTTCTGAAATTAAAATTGAAGATATCCAGTATCCATTTCATCTCATCGTTGACCATCTTTGAATATCCGACGATAACATCATCATGAAGTAGATCAAACTGGCCGTCTTTATTGGCATCATAGGCAATAAAGTCAACTTTTGTGGTATCTGTGTCAGGATAAAGTTTATTTTCAACATAGAAGTGCATAGTTTCTTCCGGCATTAAATAATTTTTATCAAAATCATCAATGCCTTCAACTTTTCTAATACTCGAAATATTCGTTGCATGGGTATTCGATTGAATATCGTCTCCAAATACAATATCATACCGCCATGGAAACAATTTGTATGCATTTTCCTTAACATTCACCTTGATTGGTGCGATACCATCACCAACCCAACCTGACATAAGAGAATCGTATTCCGGATCATAAGAGCCTGAATCAATCACACTGACTATGATACCATCAAAAGGATCCGATGTAATAGTCGGATTTAAGTAAAATGCTCTATCCGCATTGTTATAAAGCATTGTCTTACCTGAGAAATTATCTATAGTCTCTTCAAAAATAACGATCCCTTCTGTCTCATTTGTAACCCTGTAACCGATATTTCTTGCTCTCAGACTAATATTTGGAAAAAGTGGATTTATAAATATAGTATCCACTAAAAAGCTAAGCTTATATTCGTTTCCGGGTATTAAATCCAAGTCATTGAAGACTCTGAAATTGACTGTACCGCTACCTTTAATTTCATCTTCATTGGTAACAACTTCCAAACTCGGACTTACATAATCTGTCGGCCTCTGATGAGGTGTGACAATTTGAACATTCTTGCTGACTTTGACTACATTCTCATCTTCATCAACTATAATTGAAGCCACATTCTCCGCCGGAGCAATATTCGCATCAATGCCCTTAATTCCACGATCATACGCAACAAGATAATAGTAATAGGTCCTGCCATTTTCAACATCTTCATCGATGTAATAATGCTGAATACCCGTATTATTTCCCAGAAAGAAGGACTCGCCCTGTATCAATCCATAATCTGTAAATCCATAAATATCATTGTAAAGATCACACTGGAAAATCGGAACTTTACCCGACGGATTGCCAAATCCGTCAAAGACTCTTTGAGCATCTGAAAAGGACCGGTCAGTTGACTTGTACAGTTTATATCCTTCAAAGTCGTTTTCACCACCAAGCAAGGGCTCAGCCGTAAATAATTCAGCTCTTCTGTCCCATGTCAATACGACTTTCCCATCTGATGCCGTAGCATGCAAAGTCGGTGTTTCCGGAGCCTTTGCAAAGCGATAATCACTTTCATAAATCAACTGAACAATACGTTTCTTTTCTACCAAAGAATAGGGGTCCGCGCCGCTATTTAATGCTGCGATATTCTCATAGGCCCCCATCATTGCACAGGAAACTCTTTCAGTCGTTCCGGCGGCAAGTACAAAGGAACCGGAACCAAATACGGGGGCATAATCCCCGGGTTTCCCTGAAAACTCAACCAACTCCTGGGCGCCAAGTAAACCATACAGATCTTTGTCGTATTTTGGCGCAGGAGGATCATCAAAAGGCCAGGGAATAAAATGGAAACTGGTCAGCCCTAACATATCTGTTTCCGTAATGTCAGTTAATCCAAAATTAGGTTCGGCGCCGACACCGATTAAAAGGTCCGGTTTGTGATTACATTCGGTCCCATCTGCATCCGGACCATTGTAATTTAAATCATACGGCCCGACACCGTCTAATCCGACATCATCTCCGGGGTCCTCGGTTCCATCATAAATTCCATTTCCATTTACATCATTTCCATCTCTCCAATCCTGATCTTCGTCGGCATCCCAATGCTCTTTAAGCTGATCCTCTTTTAAACCATAATACGCTAAAAACTTGGACAGGTCTGCAATTCCATCATAAGGGCCGACTTTTTGAGTTGCAACATTGTCTCTTTTTTCATCGATTAATCCGTCATCATCATTATCAATGTTGTCAATAGATATTCCGGGACTTTCCAAGAATGTAACTGCGCATACACCGGGAATATAACCACCGGCGCCGGTTCCGTTAGAGTCCCATATATAAGCCATATCCGCTTCTTCAACAAAACCGCCTAAATCATCGGCGTCGTCGCCAAAATTAAAAGCATTACCAACGCCCATGTCAACAAAATAGCCGAATGAAGTGCGGGGTAAATCATGCTCTGAAATATTACTGATATTATATTCCCAGAAAATGACATCCCGGGTCTGAGGATTTTCCCATTGGTATCCGCGAACCTCAATTCTCACACCAAGTCCACCCCAGGGCATGCCCTTTTGAATGGTTACATTCGGATTCAGATCTCCAATTTTTACTCCGGGTCGGGGATAATACTTAACCCTTCTACCGGGCTGCAAATATTCCTGATCCTGGGCATCGTTCGCTACAAAATAACATTCCTTTTGAGCATATTGTACACCGCGCCCGAAACGACCATTCCATTCACCGGGCCATTTTTTTTCAAAGCCTCTCGCCGGCCAGCCGGCCGGAGGCCATGACAAAGGATCGTCACTGACAGCTGGAGTTTCACTCAGCTCATTACAATAACCCGGTACCGGATAAAGTCCCCAGACAACATCTCCGGCAGGATTCAAGTCCAGCATACCATGATAATTCCAGATAGTTTCAATATAATATAAAGTGTCCAGATCGGTTCGCGATTCAATCTCTGCTTCGGAAGTAACAGGAATAGTATCCTGTTCAAGAAACACCTGTGCTCCTACAAGTACCGCCAAAAAGTCAAATATCTGCAAACCTTTTTCAGAATCTCTTGGCCATTTTGAACCGTCTAATAAGTATTTATTTGCAATTTGAGTATTATTACTGAACGCCATCATCATCTGATTGCCATTCATAACACCAACTCTCACTGCAGATCTATCACCGGCAGGATCCGTTGGTCCCTCATAAAGCCCGCCTGATTCTGCAAAAACCTGGAATGACATGAGGAGCCAAAAAGAAATTAGAATTATGAGGTTTATTAATTTACTATCTTTCAGCATTTCGTATCTCCTAAAAGAATTGAATTGTTAATTAAAACTGAAACGATAAACCCAATTTAACCGACCGTGGAGCACTATACGCACTTGGGTTTTGGATAATATCTTTATATTCCGAAAAATTACTACGATATGTTTCGATATCAATAGGACGTATTATTGCCGTATATGCCCGACCTGTAGTGCTATTCACCCATTGTTCATTTAACCGATCAAGTAAATTATATACTAATGCAGTAAATTTCACTTTAACTTTACCGACTGTCATAACATTGTAATGGGCCTGCAGATCAACATTAAATTTTGAAGGTCGGCGCTCATTATTCGGTAGCAAATTAATCAGAGCCAACGGGCTTTCCGTAATCGGTCTCCATGAATATGGCATACCCGAGCTATAGGTGCACAACAGCGAGGCTCCATATTTTTTAGTATTATATCCGGCTATCAAATTAAACGTATGTCTTTGATCCCAACCCAGGGGAATTAATTTATTGACCGGATCCTGATCCTGCCCCGCCCGGTTGAAGGCATATTCCGGACTGTCTGCAACACCTCTGGTATATTGGAGGGAATAATTGGCATCCAATGTAAAGCCGCCACTGGTATAACTGTACTTAAATTCAATTCCTCTTACATTCCCATAATCTTTATTGTCATACAATCCATAACGTATCTGGCTATAGGTATAGTTAATCCGGGAACTTAACAAATCATAAATGTCTCTGTAAAAGACCGCAACTTCAAAATCCATTGACTGGCTTAATTGCAGCCACAATCCAGTCTCATAAGAAACCGTTTTTTGCGGCTTCAGTAGAGGATTGCCCATCATCCCAAGTTCCGTAACTCTGAATGTATGGTTCTGGTAATAGTAATTTAGCGGAGGAACCTGTAAAAAATGCCCGTAAGAAAAGCGTAAAAGGGCATACTCACCTAATTTGTATGATAAGCCCAAGCGTGGACTAAATGAATAAGTCGGATCGGCATAAGGATACTTACTTATCCGTGACTGGTCTTCAAAATAATCCTGATTGGCCGGATTTCTCCAATTCGTCGGATATACGGTTTTTGGATCGAAGTAGTCAAAGCGTACACCCAGATTGACAACCATATTTTCAAATTCCATTTTATCTTGAATATATGCAGCAAACTGGATTGGTTCTTTTTTATAAATGTCCGAATAAATCGTCGTGTCATCTCTAACTTCAGGTTCATAATACGGAAATTTTATCTCTCCTGTCAGAGAATCAATGACAAACACTCCGTCTAAATCACTGCCTTCATATTTATTACGAATACTACGCCATTTTTGATCCAAATTATTCTGTGATAAATCTATGCCTGTTTTAATGCTATGATTATGCGTCATTTGCCAAGTAAGGTCAAATTTCAGACCATATTTATCTTCTGAGCGAATAGTGTGACCTTTATCCTGCCCGCCCGTACTGAACCACTGACCGGTAATAGAACTATATTGGTCACTAATATATCTTGGATCCAGCGGATCTTTATATAAATAATTACCATACTCATACTGCGTATATGACAATTTCAAATTGTAAAACGCATTTTTACTTAACGAGTGATTCAGGTGGAAAGCAACCATTGATGAATGCCTGTGATTTTTTGCAACACCAAATGGATTATAAAAATGCGCGTGATCATAATTTCTGGAATTACTTTTATTATATGTATAAACGAGTGAAGTTTTGATACCTTGTAAGGGTCTGGCAGTTAATTTACCCATAAGATATACATTTTCATCTTTATCCATATCCACATAGGAATTATCACCATTTGCAGCACTTACCCAATTCCCATCGGGATAATTATTAAAATTACTATAATCATCTACTTTAAATCGGTAAATACCGTTTAAATACCCCCTGTTTTTATTATACCTACCATTCAACAAAAAACCCATGCGCTTTTTTAAAAGTGGCCCCGATAGATTGAACGTATAATCCTGAATCCTAAGATCTGTGTTTTCTATTCCAACAAATATATCATTGTGGGAAGTAATGTAGTTTCCTCCATTAATAGAAAAGGATCCTTTTAATTGTTCTCCCCCCTCTTTAGTAACGACGTTTACCACTCCACTCATTGCATTTCCATACTCTGCATTGAATGTACCGGTAATTACTTCCATATCTTCAACAGCATCTGGAGTCACATCCACAACCTTACCTGTATGATAAAAGGATTCCGTTACCATGACCCCGTCAATCATATAGCTATTTTCATTACTCCGGCCACCCCGGAAGTGTGAACCGACAACACCCGGCTGCATTTCAACAATTTGATTGATATTTTCAACCGGTAATCTTTGAATATCATCTGCCGAGATATTTCTGATGGAACTGGTTTGATCTTTCTTAATAGACATCTGGCTCGCAGTAACAATAACTACTTCTCCCTGAATAGCTTCCGGCTGAAGCTCGAAATTTAGAAATGTCGTCGAATTAACATTGACCCGAACATTCTCTACTTTTACAGATCCATATCCAATGGAATTCGCAACAACATTATATAATCCTGGTCGAATATTAATAATGTAGAAATCGCCATTTTCGTCAGCTGCTGCTCCCACTGTGGTTCCTTCTACAATAATATTACAACCAATTAAAGGTTCGCCAGTCTTCTTATCGACAACCCTGCCTGATATTTTTCCAGTGGTCTGAGCAGCTAGATTCGTGAACATGAATATCAGGGTTAAGAGTATAACTAAAAATACATTTTTCTTTCTCATAACTGTCACCTTTACTGATTCGAATAGCCTCAAGTAATACACTGATAATACTTACGAATATTTGTGAAATCTTTTAAAAAATCTTATCCTACGCTCGGAAACAACTCTCGCTTGAAAGTAAAAGGATTACAACCGATTAGCTTTCTACAGTAGCCGTTAAACGATGCCCCAGTATGTCAAATAATTCTCCAAAATTGGGGATCTCTACATCCTTCAAAAAGAACGACTGACTCTTTTTCGTTTGTAATGGTGATATAGAGATCCCCAATAATCATAGAACGGAACACATATTACCGCATTAGCAGCATTTTCTTTGTTAATGTTTTGTCATCAACCTGTAATTTGTAAAAATACAAGCCGCTACTCAGAGAACTGGCATCAAATGTAATATTCTGATAACCGGCATCTTTTACCTCATTAACCAGAACGGCAACTTCCTGTCCCAATACATTGTAGACTGAAAGTCGAACATGTCCCTGGTGTTCCAGAGAATAAGCGATATTTGTTGTTGGGTTAAAGGGATTCGGATAATTCTGGCTGAGGGAGAATTTGGTCGCGGTTTTTACTTCGTTAGATCCAATGGCTGAAGCATTCAAATCTTTATACTGAAGCAAAATCGCCTTAAAACTTTCATCTCTCTCGTCCCAGTTCAAAGTTGAGCCTCCACGTCCCCGGATATGATAGCTCCACAACGGATCAATACCGTCAGACCATACTGCAAGTCTGAACTTTGTAGTCTGTATTGGTGTTTCGGACATCCAGATTGAATGCGCATCAGTATCAACACCCGGAGTATAAGGATAAAGGGTGTCGCCCTCTTCAAATGAACCGCCGACACCACTCAGAACCTCTACCCACTCGGTACCATCCCAGTACTCAACAGCCCATGGAGTAGTTGGCTGCGGCTGATTTCCATAGACACCGCCCCAGGTAAAAAAGTTAATATTCTTCGGAACAGGCCATTCAACCATCCAGTAAAAGCAATCCTCATAGGTCAGATAACCGACAGTATAATCAAACGGATATCCAAACTCTCCCCAGGGTGTACCGGTAAAGTGAAAATCACCTTTGACGGGATCAAAAAGAAGATCGGTCGGTGTTCCGCGAATATTATCCAGTTCTCCGGCTTTGAATTTTGCGCTAACAACAGCTTCGGGAATCAAACCAAGATTTACCATGGGATCCATTTCGTTATCCGCTTCCATATCGGTAAAATCAATGTATTGGATAAGCGTAGTTCTGACGCCATTATCCTGGTTACCGATAAACGTAAAGCTCCACAGGCTGTCTGCAAATGTAGTATCGGCATCTGCAAGGCTATCAGGGTTCGGAAACGCACACAATCTTACTTTTGTTGTAACAACAGGTTCTATACCCCGCCATTCAAACAAATCGCCATTAATCCAACCACCGGCACCTCGCAAGCTATCGTCCCTCCAACCATTGTGGGCTTTTGGCAAATCGACAAATTTTCCCAAACTATCTGCCCATACCTGAATAGCCCAACCGGTATGGGGCTGCGGCTGATTGCCAAAAAAGGCACAGGAAAGGGCCGTAATATAGTTAATGTTCTTTGCGGTCGGCCACTCAACCTGCCAGTAAAAGGGATTCTCCTTGGTAATACCACCAACGGCTGAGTCATAGTTAAACCCATATTCATGAAATCCCGATACATTGGACAGATAATTCATCGTTGAAGGATCATATACGATATCCGTAGGAACCCCTCGTCCTTCACCTTCTGCGACAGAGCCTGTTATAATCGCAGACCCGTCACAAGCTAAGTTAACATTTGGATCCGGGCTGTTATCGCCCTGCGCATAGGATAACGCAAAAGTGAATAAAATCACTAAAAATCCAATAAGCATCATTTTCTTACTCACAGCAATACTCCTCTCTCAATTAATTATTTGTTTCTTCTCCTAAAAAGTCGAATACGACATAGTAATGCTTTACTTTGTTGCCCTCCTTTCTCTGCTTTTATTTTAATAAACACCATACTTTACTTTGTCTATATCTTTCTTACCGATCTTCGTACAATTAATTCAGTCGGCACCATTATTCTTTTTTTCTCATATGAAATATTTCCCCTCAGACTGTTTAAAAGAAGACTTATTGAAATATTGCCAAGATCATCCTTCTTCTGTCTCACCGATGTAATCGGCGGATCCAAAAAATCAAAATAGGGTTGATCATCAAAAGCAATTAAGGATATATCATCGGGAATTTTCAAATGTTCTTCTTTAATTGCACGAATAGCCCCAATGGAGATTAAATTACTGGTACCAAATATTGCTGTTGGTCGATCGGGTTCATTCAATAATATTTTTGTTCCAATATATCCATTTCGCTCACCGAAGTCTTCACCGACGATAAAGGATTTATTTATCGGAATATTATTCATTTCATGGGCATCGATATATCCCTTCAACCTATCTCTGTTGACGGAAGTATTTATCACCCCCTGGATAAACGCTATTTTCCTGTGACCGTTTTTAACCAGATAATTTACCGCCTGCACAGAGCCGTCGTAATTATCCGAAACAATACAGGGAACATCAAACTCCGGGAAATATCTGTCAACAATTACAACAGGAATGTTTTGTTTTAATATATTGGAAATATGTTTGGATTCTTTTCCTACAGGACAAATAATCATCCCGTCAACTTTTCTCATTTTTAGTATCCGGATCGCATCTTTTTCCAATTTTGTGTCTTCCTGACTATCACATACAATAACAGAATAGCCGGCTTTTCTGGATTCATTTTCAACATATCTGGTAATCGATGCAAAAAAGGGATTGGAAATATCCGGTACAATCATTCCAACTGTAAAAGTTTGCTTAATTCTCAGTGATCGAGCAAGAATGTCCGGTTCATAGTTAAGTTCATCTGAAATCCTGGTTACCAGATCTTCGGTTTTTTTGCTAATTCTATATTCTCTGCTTTTTCCGGTTAAAACCCGCGAGACGGTAGTGGCGGAAACTCCGGCACGTTCTGCAATGACCTTGAGGGTAGTATTTTTATTTGCAGACACATTCACTCCGGTTTTAATTAATGCTCAATCGTTTGTGCTAATTTCGCTAACAAAAAAGAGTGTGTCAAGAGATTTTTTCAAAAAAATAAAGTGTTTTCTCCAACATAAAACAATAGTGTATTGTATCTGCTTTATTATCAATATATTAAAAAATTTTTATATTCGTTAATACTGCACTATCAAACACTACCCTCTTAAAAAAAAATAGGATAACGTTTGCGCATTTTTTAAAAAATTCGTCTCCTTCGCTGGTCATGAAAAAGTGTACCAGAATTTCTAGCGAGTATTAATCTGGAAATTAGGTATTCATCGCAACACGGTTAAAGACTTATATCAGTCTCCGCATTTTAGAAATTGTCGGGGCCGGCATGCGGTAAAACCGGCCCCTATTGCCTCCACCATAGAACCTATTTCATTAGAACCATCTTCTGGGTCTTGACATATGATCCGGCCTGAATACGGTAGAGATAAATTCCTGATGACACAGCCTGCCCGGCCTTATTCCGGCCATCCCATTGCATTTCATAGTAACCGGGTTGCTGA
>QNCV01000060.1 GCA_003645845.1 Fidelibacterota bacterium
AAGTGCATAGCCGTCCCGCCCAGAACGAAGAGATGCCAGACGGTATGACTGAAGGGAATTCTTCGCAGTGCGTAGAAGACGGTTCCCAGAGTGTAGGACAGACCGCCGGCAATCAGCAAAACGAGCGAAGTTCTGTCTAACGCGTTGATTATTTTCGGCATGGCGATTACCACCAGCCAACCCATGGCGATATAGATGAACACTGACAGAATGCGGAACCTGCCAATTGTGATGCATTTAAAGATAATCCCGGTGATCGCCAACCCCCAGATAATCCCAAACAACGACCATCCCCAGGCGCCCCGCAGAGTTACCAGTACAAAGGGTGTATACGTGCCGGCAATCAGCAAAAAAATGGCGGAATGATCAATAATTCTTAAAATTATTTTCGCTTTCTGATGCTGAATGCTGTGATATAATGTGGAAGCCAGATACAAGATAAACATTGTGCTGCCGAAAATCGTATAGCTGACAACATGCCAGGCGGTGCCATACCGGGCCGCCTGGACGATTAGTATAACGAGTCCGGCAATGCTGAGCAGGACACCGATACCGTGCGTTATACCGTTGGCGATTTCTTCACTGAAGGAAGCTTGCCTATTTTTCATTATGCTGTTCGCTTTTCTTAATCGAAATAACTGCCGAAGATTAACGGATTTCCGGGATATTCCCAAAGAAAATATATTTGCGTAGGGTGTTCAATTTTCGTTAAGAGTGATCCTGAACCGATAAGGCGATGATTCGGAACCGACGATCAGCGTGTTGTCGCCACTGTTCAGTACGGCTTTATAATTTGAGTTTTTTTTCCCGATTAAATTACCGTTGACGATAGTTCCAAGCCGGCTGCCGTTGTCGAGGATGTAGTAGTGATCTTCGTAAAAATTAATCAGCAGATGATTTTTCGAAACGTTATAAGGCTCTGTATCTTCTATCAGCAATTGACGGTCCACAAGCCTGTTCTGCGGATCTGCCGTTGCAATCCTACCGATTTTAAATGGAAATCCTCTGATAACCAGCGTTTCGTTATGCAGCAATTCTATGGCGGCATCAGAGATTCCCGAAATTCGGATAATACCGGGACATGTTTTGTCAATTGGCTTATGTTCTTTTTCAATTTCCGGCTGTGTTTTGATTTTCTCATGTGAATAATCACGGTTCCAGCGCAGACATAGGCTGCGGGCCATCTGGCAGATTTCGTCTTTGCTGGCTGGTTTATTCAAATAAAACACATCGTGTTCGAGAACATCCTGGATCCGCTCGATGGAATGATCATGGTGTCCGGTAACGATCACGATGAAAATTCTGTCGTCGAAATCGCGGATCGCCCGGGCGGTTTTCAGACCGTCCCAGCCGGGACGCATACGAATGTCGATAAAGGCTACGCAAAACGGTTGGTTATTTTCCAGCGCCTTTTTGAATATTTCAACACCCGCCTGTCCATGATCGGCCGTAATAACCTCAAACGCCGTTAGCGACGTGTCCTGCCGGCAGGAGAGACTGTTACTTAAGAAATCGCTATAGAGATTCCTGATGTTTGCATCGTCGTCAATTATTAATATTCTTCTGTTCATTTTCCCCTCGACTTTCTCAATATCAGACAAAATCACACCGCTATTTCGGCGTTCCCCCTACTCCCGAATTTGGAAGTAATTTAATTATTGTAAAATATTTTTTCAAGATGCAATATCTTCAACATCGGCATTCAGGATAATCGGATAGACTTTTTCCTTTTAAATTTTACCTTTTTAACTGTCTGGCGCAGTCAGTTTCGTAACCACTTCGATATGCGGTGTATGGGGAAACATATCCACCGGTTGGATTTTTTCAATGACATAGGGCCTCTGTTCCAGCAGCATTTTGATATCCCTAACCTGGGTGGTGGGATTACAGGAGACATAGACGATGGTTTTCGGAAGCAAACCGGCGACGAGTTTCACCAATTTCGGGTGCATGCCGCCTCGCGGCGGATCGATAATTAAAATGTCCGGAGCCGGGAGTTCCTTCAGCAGTTCCGGATTTTTTTGAAAGAGTTTGTCGAGATCGCCTTCAATGAACCGGGTATTACTGATGCCGTTTATTTCGGCATTAATATTGGCGTCTTTGACCGCGGCTTTGACGACTTCAAATCCAATCACCTGCTTTGAATTCCGTGCCAGAAAAAGCGCAATGCTGCCGGTGCCGCAGTAGAGATCCCAGACCGTATCCTCTTTTGACACGCCGGCGTAATTGTGAACGGTTTCATACAGTTTTTCGGCCATGACTGTATTTGTCTGAAAGAACGAGGCCGGTGATATTTTGAAGGTCAGTTCGCCCAGGGTTTCCAGAATGTGATCATTGCCGAAAAGGAGGTGCTGGCTTTCACCAAGCGTTGTGCCTGACCAACCTTTGGCAATGGTATTGACAACGCAACGTAAATTATCGAATTTCGATTTTAATATTTCAACAAGCGGCGGAAAGAGATTGTGACGATCTTCATTAGTAACAATGTTGATCATCAACTGGTTCGTATTAGCGGCTTTGCGCAGGACCAGATGTCGTAAAAAACCGGTATGCTTTTTCTGGTTGTGGGCGGAAAGATTGTTTTGCAGAGCAAAATCTCTGACAATGGACAACACCTTTCCCGTCTCTTCCGGAGCAATCAGGCAGTCATTGATATCAATAGCTTTCCAGTAATTGCCCGGCGCCCGTAAACCGAGGGCGAAGTTTTCCGGCTTTTCCGTTTCAAAATTCTCAATCAGCCAACGTTGATCGGAAAATGCAAATTCCATTTTATTGCGATAACGGTAAATTCGGAGGGCGGGAAGGGGCGCTGAGACAGAGACCGACGTGAACTGTCCGAGATGTCGGTACAGATCAACAACCTGTTTATGTAAATATGTTAACTGAGCCGGGTAATCAAGTTGTTGATGGGAACAGCCGCCACAGTGTTCAAAATAAATACAGGGCGGTTTTCGGTATTCCGGTCCCTCTTCAATGACGCTCAGAACTTTGGCCTCGGCAAAACTGTTTTTAACTTTTGTGATCCGGGCATTAATCCGCTGACCGGGAACGGCATTTTTCGCAAAAATAATGAAGTCGCCAAGATGAGCGATGCCGGCGCCGCCATAGGCCAGATCGGTAATATTAAGAGCGATTTCCTGATGTTTTTTGACCGGTCTTTCCATGAGAGCGTAATTTAGGGATTGATTATTTTGAGGGGTAGAAAATTATTGGACAATATTTGGATCCACATCATCAATCTGAGAGGAATCCATGTTTTCTTTGGCGTATTCCAGGTAGAGTTTCTCTTTGACGAATATCTTGAAAAGTTCGGGGTCAATATGCCTGTCTTTGGCCATAAAGCCCATGATTTTCATGGCTTCGGAAAGGGTTTTGCCCTTCTTGTACGGCCGGTCGCGGGCCGTTAGCGCTTCGAAGATATCGGCCAGCGCCATTATGCGGGCCTGAGGTGAAAGCTGATCTCCTTTGAGACCGTTGGGATAACCGGTTCCGTCCAGTTTTTCATGATGACTTCCGGCGTATTCGGGAACCCGCCGCAGCTTTTTCGGGTAGGGCAGCTTTTCCAGCATTTTTATGGTAACCTTCACGTGATTATTGATGATTTCGCGCTCCTCATTGGTAAGCGTGCCTTTGGGTATACAGAGGTTGACAATCTCATCTTCGTCGAGCAGATTCCGTTCCTTGCCGTTCATTACGATTCTGGTCTGGCCGATATTTCGGACGCGTTCCTGTTTTTCCGGTGCCATGAATTCACCGCCGATGTTTGCGTTTTCCAGAAAGGCAAAGTCCTCTTCAATCGCCCTGACTTTGGCTTTGTAATTTTCTTCAACGGTATCGGGACTCTCCGGGGATTCGCCGTTGGCAATTTTCAGTTTGTGTTCCAGGAATTCAATTTTGGCATCCCGTTTCAGGACTTCAAACCGGGCTTTGACGGTGTTGATGCGATCGTAAATAGTCTCCAGTTTTGTGGATTTGTCCACCACATATTCCGGGGTAGTGATTTTGCCTATATCGTGCATCCACGAGGCAATACGCAGCTCCTTCAGTTCGTCAGCATTAAAAGCCAGCGGCGCATAGACACCGTAATCGACTGCGTTGATTTTTTCTGCAATGGCCATGGTCAGTTTGGCAACTCGCTCAATATGGCCACCAGTGTAAGGCGATTTTTCGTCAATGGCCGATGCGATCACCTGGATGAAGGATTCCAATAACTGTTCCAGATCGTGGATCAGGCGGGTATTGGTAATCGCAACGGCCGCCTGTGATGCCAGCGAGATGATAAGTTCCTGGTCAGCCAGAGTGAAAGGAATGGATTCCTTTGTAATCGGGTCAAGTGCATTCAGCAGCTGCAACACACCGATAATTTCATCCTCGTGATTACGCATGGGAACAACCAGCATGGACTTGGATCGGTAACCGGTTTTGTTGTCAAAAGCCCGTGTTCCGGTAAAATCAAAGCCTTCGACGTCATAGACATCGGGAATATTGACCACCTCGCCGGTCAGCCCGACGTGAGCCGACACCATAGCGTGATTCGGTTTGCCGTCCTGCAGATAAAGCCGAACGGGATACCAGTCAATGGAATTGCCCGAAGTGCCGCCCATCCGGATATTCAACGAATCGGTCTGAACAATCTCAAACCGCAGGGAGCGCTCGTCGTCATTCATCATATAAAGCGTACCGCCGTCGGCATTGGTGAAATGGCGAGCCTCTTCCAGAATCATTTCGAGAAGTTTGGGAAGATTGCGTTCGGCCGACAGAGCCGCGCCGATTTTGGATAAATCCCGAATTTGCCGACAAAGGGTTTCCAGATATTTTCTGACTTCGGGAGAGCTCTCACGTATCTTCCGGCGCAAAGTGTCGTTTTCGATCCGGCAGGAAAGGTCGGCTTCCGGAGAGTTTGTCTTATGGGTGTTTTTTTTCGGCATTACTTGTCAACAGTGGTTCTAATTTGCACAATACTGAACGTTTTCAAAAAGGAAATATTTTACTTACCTTTTATTAATTATAATCCGCCTGGCAACGTTTTTCAACCATTTCCCGATATTAAAATCCTTTTTCTCGGTTAATAACCAGATAATGAGAATCGTTACCAGGCAGAGAATTAATAATGCTCCAACGTAGCTATCCGGTGTTTTGGACGAAATGAGGTTTTCGGCGGTTTTTAGTGAGGTAAACATCAGACCGGTATAAAGATAAGCCGGAATATTGTTTTTCAGAAAATGACAAACCGATATCCAGAACCAGGCAATCAGCGAAGCATATATTATATAAAGAACAAGGTATTCACGGACATTATCAAAAGAATTTGGAATAAAAAGGGCCAGCAAAATAGCGGCTGTGATAACCTGAAGCCACTGTTTGGCAAGGATTTGCCGGAACCAGAAAATCACAATTCCGGCAATAGAAGCAAATGCGATGCTGCGTAATACAATGTGCAGAAGGGCATGCAATGCCCCAAAATTATAATTAATCGACCGGGGAATTTGGAAGCCGGGGTGAATAACGGCCGGTGCAAATTTGACGGCCAGCCAGTAGCCGAGATGCTGGATGGCAAAAATACCGCTGCTGACAAGAACTGCGGTAAAGATTGCATCGGTGGAAAAATGGTATCGACAATCCCGCCTTAAGGTGGTCTGACAACGGGGATATATCGTCGTGACAATCAAAACGAGCAGGAACAGCGCCAGCGTTATGGCAAGAACCCGCAGGAAGGTTAGCAGAATCCAGAAAATCGTCCAGACATGGAGGCCCCAGCTGGTATTATAGTTGATCAGAGCAATCGGAAAATTGATATACTCCAGAATAAGCCATAGTCCCCCGAGAATGGCACTTACCGTTAGCGGTGTTTTCCAATCGACACGGAGCGATTTAACCCGCCGGGTAATTTGGACAACGGTAACCACGGTGATGATTACACAGGTCAGAATTTGCAGCCATAGTCGCAATGAATCAAACAGGGTCTTTTTAGTTCGATTGTGTTTCCATTCCTCCGGTATCTTATAGGAGATACTGTAACCGGAGAGCTCATCTCCCGAAACGACGGTTCTAATGCGCAATCTGCCGTCACCGGCATTGGCGGGGTGCAAATCCCGGCTTTCCCAGATGAATGTATGCTCAACCCGGTTGGGCAGCTGGCGGGAATAATCCTCGATGAGTTCAAAATCCGACAGATTCAGACCGCGACTCGTCAGATATTCTTCCGCTCGGAAGCGGGCGGCGTCTTTATTAATGGAAAAGGCTTCGGCGTTTTCCGGCAGAAGATGTTCAAAACCGACGACGGATTTGTCGATGGGATGGACGTAAACGTTGTACTCTTCCTTGTCCAGCGGGCGAAAAAAACGAATCTGCCAGGCGACGGAGTTATCCAGATAGCGGGCCAGAATGGAGTTTAAATTTCCGACGGTGCTGTTTTCCAGAATATAGCGGCCCTTCAGCGCCGAGTAATTATTAACAAGAGTAATGGTATTTCTAAATTGCTCAGGGTCAACGCCCCGGTTTCGTAAAAATTCAATGGCCGTCTGTCTGATTTCAGAGCGCGGTACAGGATAGCGGTAATAGTCGCCGATCTTTTCGGTTGGGACGGTTTGAATAAGGATAAAACCAATAATCAATGCCAGGATGATTTTTAATTTCCGTCCGGATAATTTTTGATAATCATTAATGTATGGCAGACAACTCTCTTCCGAAAAAGCCGTTTCGGTTTTGCTTCTTGGGGTGCGTGCAGATATATCCGTGAGCAGATCCCCGGTATCACGAAAGCCTTTATTTCTGAAATATTTGAAGAGACAATAGATTACCGGAAGCAAAATGATTCCCAGCGCGACGGAGGCGCTGATGACATGATAAGGCTCACCGGTTTTGAACAGCAATAGCGATGAGTAGATCGCATCGACCATGTAATGCCAGACCAGAACAGTCAGAATACCGAATTTCAGGAAGACAAATCCCACCAGAATACCGAATATGGACACCTCAAAACCACGAATCCAGAACGGCTGATTGGGATAGTTGGCATGGGCAAACCCCCAGATCACCGCCGGTATCAATATCGCCAGCAGGCGGGATTTCAGCAGTTTTTCGACAAAGGGTATAGCGAAAAGGCGGAATGAAAATTCCTCCAGGACTGCCGGTAAAAATCCTCCGAAAAGAATTAAAATCCACGGGAAAGCTGTATTTAATGTGTCGGAATAGGAAATATCGGCCGGCGACCAGGCGCCGAACCGTTTAGCGGTAATGTAAAACATTGTTTGAAAAGCCAGAAAGACAATCGCCAGAGTGATACCGATCAGGATACTGAAAAAAAAGTGTTTTGTCTGGAGCCCTTTCAGGGTAAATAATCGGCTCGGGGGTAATCGCCGGGGATAACGACGGACATAAATCAACTCGCCTGCGCCGGTCAAAATCGCTATTACCAGAGCCAGCAAGAGTCCCTGCAGAAAAATACTGACCAGAAAATCACTGTAGAAAGCCCCCGTGCTCCGGCTGATGTCAAAATGAAATTTGTACAATGGCAGCAGGTTTAACTCCGAGAGAATTTTGAAAAGGAATGTCACCAGCCCGAAGTAAAGCGGCGTTTTCAGAGAAATCTGTTTGCGGCTCAGGTAAACAATAAAATAAACGATGATGATCAGCATCAGGATGATAAAAAAGATCTGAGCAGTAGTGGCAGTGGTTGCGTTCAGGGAACGGAGGCGCTGATAATCGCGGTTCCAGGTCTCCGGAACATGCAGATATTCCCGGTACTCGCCGATGGTGTTGCCCTGAACGGTAACGTCGAAACGGTAGGTGGCATCGTATACTTCAACACCTTTCTTTTTATACGTAAACCGATAATCCACGCGATTGGGTTTAACTTCGGTTTTATCTTCGATGAATTCCCATTTGTCGGGATTGATTTTAATCGTACCGGTCAAAAACCGATGACATTTACGCCGGGCCTCATCAATGGAAAGCGGCTCGGCCGGAGCCTCTTCGGGAATCTTGTGGTTGAACTGAGTAATTTCGCCCTTAGGCGTGACTCCGACATAAACCTCTTCCCGGTCGAGAGGTTTAAACCAGCGGATAGTCCAGTGCCATATCCGGAAATGGTTGGTCAGAAAATCATCGGCCTCCCGAATGCCCATCTCTTTTTCGATGAAAACCTTGGCGGTATTGTCAAATTCAAATGCCGAGGCATGCTGTTTGTCGCCGGGATCGATCCCCATCTGAGCGAGAAAATCAGAGGCAATTTCGTAGGCTTCCCTGCGGTTTACCTGGAAATCGATGGTGTGTTCCGGGAAAGCCCGCTGATAATTCGTCAATTCGAAGATTCCCGCAGCGGTAGCCACCAGCAGGCAGAGGATAATAATGAAAAAATCGCGTTTTTGAAATTTTGTGTTCACGCTGATTAATATAATAAATTTTAAGAAAATACCATGTCAATAAAATAAAGAAGACTCCGTAAGCGGAGCCTTCTCAATATAATTTTTGCTGCTAATGAGAAAAAATTATTTTCTGCCTCTTGCCATTTTTGCGCGAGAAACATCGCCGTCCTTGTCGATGAAATACAGAAAACCGGCTTCTCTTTTAACACCACAGGCATTAACGACTTCCGCGCCGCCGCCTTTTTCTCCGCCACGGGCCATTTTCGAACGAGCAACATTACCGTTTTTGTCAAGATAATAGAGGTAACCTTTTTCCTTTTTTACACCACATTTTGCAACTTTTTCTGCCATAATAAATTCCTCCTTATTGATTTACTTACGTTTTCATCAGGTTGATTCTATGTTAAACGAACTTAGGATAAATGTCAAGAAATTTCCGTCGATAAAAGTAAAATATTGCCGGGAAATCATCCTGAATATCAAAAAAAATCATTCATTCATCATTTTTTCGATCTCGGCGGCTTTCGAACGGCGGCCGGCCCGAATATAGCGATGGATGGCTTCCTCGAACAGCTCATTGGCCTTTTCCGGATTTCCGAGCGCTTTCTGTTCAATCCCGGCTTCTTTCAGATACAGAGCGGATTCCTCCCAACGTCCCTCGTTTTTCAATGCATCGGCCAGCTCGACATAATCGGGCTTTTCGGTCGCGGTTTTATGTTTTTCACCTTTCAGTGCGGCGTTGAGTGTCGGAATCAGTTTTTCATAGATTGCCGATTTGGCGTGAATATCATAGGCGCCCATTGACAGATATTTTTCACGAACTTCGATTGTCAGTTCGCCGGTCAGACCGATGACCGGTATTTCCGGCTTCGTCTGTTTCATTAATTTTAATGTTTTATAGCCGTCCATACCGGGCAGATTGTGATCCAGTATTACAACGTCATAATCGTTGTTTTTAAAGAGTGAAATTGCCTTTTCACCGTCTTCCGCCTCAATGATTTCATATTCTTCGGAACCAAGATATTCGATCAATGCATCCCGCAAAAGCGCCTTGTCATCAACCAGAAGAATTTTTTTAACAGCCATAATTGATTCCTTTCTATATCAATTTGAATTTAATTGTAAAAGTCGTGCCCTTGCCAACCGTGCTTTGAACGCTGATTTCCCCTTCATGATTTTCAACGGCTTTTTTACAAATCATCAATCCCAGTCCGGTGCCCTGTTTCCCCTCCCAGCGGGTGTAATCGGGACGCCAGATTTTTTCCAGTTTATCTTCCGGAATACCTACGCCGGTATCGGTAATATTGACGATTGCAAAACCGTTTTCCCGGGAAACATCAACCGTCAGAATTCCTTTGCCGTCCATGGCCTTGAAGGCGTTTTCCACGAGGTTGACGAACACCCGGATCAAGTCCTCTTCACTGGCGCTGATATTCAGGTTATTGTCGGAATAATTTTCCACGAGTTTTACATCGGGATTGGCTTGCAGCTGGGAATCCATGAACAGATGGACAGCCTCTCTTACAAGACTATTCAAATCGACGCTCTTTTTATGACTCTTATCAATATCAATCGCCTGACCGAGGTGTTTCAGCTTCTCTCCGAGTTCCTTGAAAAAGCCCATCAGGGTAATAATGCCGTTACCCTTTTCAATACCCTCATTGGCAATTGCAAGAACCCGGTCCCGAGACTCTCTAAGATCCTCGGAAAAGCAGTTTTGCTGAATTTTATCAAAACAGCTTTCCACTTCTGCGGTAAAGAGTTTTATCTTTCGCTGGAGTGTCTGCAGTCGCAGCATCAATGAAGCATAATAGCTGCCGGACATGTCATGTCCCACACTTTTAACAATCAGGCGGCTTTCTTCGATTGCCCGGCGACGTTCTTCGGCCAGTTTTTCGTTCTTAATGCGCTCCTCCTGCCAGATAAACCCCTTTTCAATGCGCTCGAAAAAGAGATTCGGGTATTCAACAACGGCATGCTTCTGAATGAAGTCTTTTGCACCGAGCCGCAGGGAATCGACGGCGTTTTCGATGGTAATTTCTCCGGTCAGAACAATGACATAATTGCGCTGAACCAGTTTTAGTTTGTCCAGCTCGGCGAGAAAATCCAGCCCCGACATGTTTGGCATCCGGATATCCAGCAGAACGACCTTAAACTCTTTTTCCCGTAACAGTGCCAGGCCGGATTCGGGATTGGTATTGTAAACAATAGACCAATCGTTATCTTCCAGGGTTTCCTGGATGCTTTTACAGAAGGGCTCACTGTCATCAATCAAAAGAATATCTTTGTAAAACATGTTTATCTTTCTATTGGTATTTCAAGAGTTAATTGCAGATTCGAAACATTTTCCTCTAAAGAAATTTTTCCATTGTAATTATTGGCTACCAGTTCCCGGATAACTTCCAGTGAAAACTGATAGGGGCTATAGCTTTTACCGTCGCCGAATAGTTCGTTTGCGGATTTTTTGGGAATTTCCACACCGGCGATGTTATCGGTGCCGGTAATATTTGTCGTGAGGATTTTATTTTCCTTAACATGAGTTTCAATCCACAATGTCGATCCGTAATGCTCGAACCGTGAAATAATCAGAGATATCAGGGTTACCAGCACCTCGATGATTTCGTTTGGATCCACCACCAGATGAGGAATGTTCGGTTCGTCGCTTTTGTTACGCTGGACGACAATTTTATAAGATAAAAGGTTATTGGTCAGATATAGTAAAGCCGCATCCAGGAGTTCTTGCCAGGTACGTTTGACATGAATAAATCCGGCCTTGGTGGAGAATTCCTGAAGCACCCGC
>QNCV01000061.1 GCA_003645845.1 Fidelibacterota bacterium
TAGAAGTCGTCAAAATGTCCTTTGTGACCTTTCTTTCGCCCATTGTCGCCAGTCTCGTGGGGTTGACTTTACTGCATGAAATCATAACTTTCAAGGAGATCGGTGGTATTTTTTTGATTTTTTGCGGATTGTTTATATATGATTTCCGGAAATATTACCACCATTATAAGTCCTATAAATCAATGAAATGAGATGAACTTTGAATACCAAAACCAAAACAGTCTTCACCTGTAACCAGTGTGGCGCCCGGCAACCGAAATGGGCCGGTAAATGTCCGGAATGCGGTGCGTGGAATACCATGGTCGAGGAAAAAGTTTTAAAGAAAACAAATCGCCAGACCGGTGTGAAAGAAAGCAGGTCGCTCCAGGTATTGAATCAATCGCTTAAAACAGATATAAAACGCTTGGCAACCGGTATTGACGAATTTGACCGGGTCCTGGGCGGTGGTTTTGTTGAGGGAATGGTGGTTCTGCTGGCAGGTGAACCGGGGATTGGAAAATCTACCCTTGTGCTGCAGGTTCTGAGCAAGCTAAAAGGGAACCGCTTTCTGTATTTTTCCGGTGAGGAATCGGAGGAGCAGATTGCCCTGCGGGCCGGCCGGATGGACATTCGGGATGAGCGTATTCTGGTGGCCTGTGAGAACAATCTCGAAAATATCGTTACGCATATTGAAAACCGGGAACCCGACGTCGTCGTCATCGATTCGATTCAGACGATCTTCAGCGATATGTACGATAATGTGCCCGGCAGTGTGACTCAGGTCAGGGAGTGCGCCGGGCAATTGTTGCGCAAGGCCAAGGAGATGAATCTCTGTGTCGTTTTTATCGGACATATCACCAAGGACGGAATGATCGCCGGGCCAAAAGTCCTGGAACACCTGGTTGACACCGTGCTTTATCTGGAGGGCGGTAAGACAAATTTTTACCGGACGTTACGGTCAATGAAAAACCGTTTTGGTTCGACCAATGAAGTCGGCCTGTTTACAATGAAGGATACCGGATTGATTCCGGTGGACAATCCCTCGGAATTTTTCCTGTCGGAACGGAAAAAACATGTGGCCGGTTCCACCGTAGCGGTGAGTATGGAAGGGACACGGCCGTTTCTGATCGAAGTACAGGCCCTTGTGACCCAGTCTTCCTACGGTAATCCCCAGCGAACCGCCAACGGGATTGATCACCGCCGTCTGGCAATGCTGGTAGCCGTTTTGGAAAAGCGAGCCGGTTTGCCGCTACGTTTGCAAGACATTTTCGTCAATCTGGTCGGAGGACTCAGGATAGATGAAACCGCCATTAATCTTGGCGTTATTGTGGCGCTGGCATCGAGTTTCAAGGATGTGCCGGTCAATCCATCGGCGGTCTTTATTGGTGAAGTAGGACTGGTGGGCGAGATTCGTTCGGTTCCTATGATTGAACAGCGGGTCAGAGAAGCCCTGAAATTCGGCTTTTCACCAATCTATATTCCCAAGGCCAATCTGAAACAACTGGATGGTGCCGAATCCGGAGATGTGGTGGGCGTCGATTCAATCAGCCGGCTTTTCGATGAAGTTTTTTAATGAGTATTGAATGAATGAAAACCAACAGACATCAGGACGATTGAAATTCAGAGTATTAGCCAGTGATAAAGATTCACTGGCCAGAGCCTGTCGGTTTGAAACCGATCACGGTACGATTGAGACACCGATTTTTATGCCGGTCGGCACCCACGGTGTTGTGAAAACCCTGACGCCGAAGGAACTGAAAGAGAGCTCGGCGCAGATAATTTTGGGGAATACCTATCACCTTTACCTGCGTCCTGGGTTGGAGGTCATTGAATCCGCCGGGGGGCTCCACCGCTTCAGTGCATGGGACAGACCCATTCTGACGGACAGTGGCGGCTTTCAGGTGTTCAGTCTTTCCCATCTGGGAAAAATTACCGATGATGATATTACTTTCCGTTCACACATCGATGGTTCTCAGCATGTTCTTTCGCCGGAAATTTCCATGAAGATTCAGAATTCACTGGGTTCCGATATCATAATGGCCTTTGATGAATGTACGCCCTTTCCCTGTGGGTATGAGGATGCGGCAAAATCCCTTGAGCGGACGCATAACTGGGAAAAGCGCTCGCGGGATTACTTTGAAAAACTGAAACCACGGTACGGTCACCGGCAATTTCTGTTTGGTATTGTCCAGGGCAGTGTGTATCGGGATCTTCGGGCAAAAAGTGTGGAGTATCTCTCGGAACTGGATTTTGACGGCTATGCCATCGGCGGTCTGGCGGTGGGTGAACCGAAAGAAGAAATGTTTGATATGCTTTCTTTTGTCAGTCCCATGTTGCCGCCGGACAGACCGCATTACCTCATGGGGGTTGGTAAGCCGGAAGACATTATTCAGGCCGTTGAACGAGGTATCGATATGTTCGATTGTGTGTTGCCGACCCGCAATGCCCGCAACGGGACGCTCTATACCCGGAAGGGCAGGGTCATTCTGAAACAGTCCCGCTACCGTATGGATTTTTCACCGCCCGATGAAACGTGCGACTGCTATACCTGCCGTAATTTTTCCCGCGCCTATCTGCGTCACCTGTTTATGAATGGTGAAATGACCGGGCTGCGGCTGAATACCCTGCACAATATCCACTTTTTTCTGGAATTGACGGCCAGAGCGCGGGCTGCTATTAAGGAAGGAACTTTTTCTGCATGGAAACGGGAATTTTTTAAATACTATCCAATTGAGGATGATCACTGGCAGGTCAATACTCTGCGGCGCGAGGAACGCCGCAGGAAACATCTTAAAAACAATGGACATTAAATCACCGAATTGACTAAATTGGAACTAAACCATGAACCGCAAATCTGATCAACCGGATTATTTCAAATCGCTGCCTGCCGATGAGCTTCATCGCCGGATATCGAACAGTAAAAAAGCGCTCGGTCGACGGTTGTTGATTCTCGGTCATCATTATATGACCGATGATGTGATTGCCCATACCGATGAACGGGGTGATTCCTTTGGGCTGGCAAAAATTGCCGCCGGGACCGATGCGGAATACATAGTCTTTTGCGGTGTGCATTTTATGGCCGAGACGGCGGATATTATTACAAAATCGGAGCAGAAAGTATTTATCCCGGATCCCCATGCCGGCTGTTTTCTGGCGGACTGTGCCCGGATTCAGGATGTGGAAAAGGCGTGGAAAGATATCAGAAAAATTACGTCGGATAACATTATTCCCATTACCTATGTCAATTCCGGTGCCGAAATGAAAGCCTTTTGCGGAGAGCATGGAGGGTTGGTGTGCACCTCATCCAATTCCGCCGCTGCCCTGAAGTGGGCCTTTGAGCGCGGCGATAAGGTTTTCTTTTTCCCTGATCAACACCTGGGACGCAACACGGCTTATGGAATGGGTATTCCGCTGGATGAAATTATTTTGTGGAATGCGGATGAAACTCTGGGCGGCAATGGCCCCGAAGCGGTGCGAGACGCCCGGGTTATCCTGTGGGACGGTTTCTGCGATGTCCATCAGGAATTCAATGCGGCATATATTGAAAAACTCCGACGTAAAAATCCCGATATGAAAATTATTGTTCATCCGGAATGCGATTTTGATGTGGCCAGGGTGGCCGATTATATGGGCAGTACGGCATATATTATCGAGCGGATTGCCCGGGCTCCGGCGGGCACCCATTGGGCGGTTGCAACGGAAAGAAATCTGGTAAACCGACTGAAGCAGAAATTTCCGGATAAAAGGATTGAGATTCTCCAAACTTTTGAACCCTACTGTAAATCAATGGCTCAAATCACCCTGGCCAGGCTGGCATTTCAACTGGATCAATTGGAAAAGGGTCGGTTAATAAATCGGGTTATTGTTTCCGAAAAGTTTGCTGAGGGTGCCCGGATTGCCATAAACAGAATGCTGGAATTATCATGACGAAATCGAGTGATAATTATATAACGACTGATGTATTGGTCATTGGGTCCGGGCTGGCCGGTTGTTCGGCGGCCTATGCCGCGGCCCGAGAGGGGCTGAGTGTCATTATGATTACTGCCGAAGATGAATTGACCGAAGCCTCATCCTATTATGCCCAGGGCGGCATTATTTACCGGGCAAAAGAGGATACTCTGTCCTGCCTGCTCGACGATTTTCAGCGGACGGGCGCAGGAATCGTCAACGAGAATGCAGTCAAAACCGTCTTCGAACATGGACCGGATTTTATTGAATCGATTCTGTGTGATGAATTACAGGTTCCTTTCAGTAAAAATTCGGATGGGCAGCTGGATTTAATTAAAGAGGGCTCGCATACCTATCCGCGGATTGCCTATGTGGGCGATTATACGGGTTCATCAATCCAGCAACGCTTCTTACAGAAGATTGGTCAGATGGACAATATTCAGATTATCCGGAGAGCCACGTGCGTCGATTTGATAACCCTTGCACATCATTCCCTGAATCCGCTGCATATTTATGAACCCAGCACCTGTGTCGGGGCCTATGTTCTGTTTCAGGATGAAAAAGAGGTGCGACCGATAATGGCGAAAGTTACGGTTCTGGCCAGTGGCGGATTGGGCAGTATTTACATGCACACATCCAATCCACCCCATTCAAGGGGTGACGGTTATGCGATGGCTTACCGGGCCGGCGCGCGCCTGATGAATATGGAGTATGTTCAGTTTCATCCCACAACGCTGTTTACCACCAACGAAGAACGTTTTCTGATATCCGAGGCGCTGAGAGGAGAAGGAGCCGTTCTGCGTAATAAAAATGGCGAAGCCTTTATGCGACGTTATCATAAACTGGAGGACCTTGCTCCGCGTGACATAGTCTCCCGTTCAATTATGACGGAAATGAGTGAAACGGATACAAAATATGTTTATCTGGATATTACCCATCGAAAGGGTAAATGGATCAGGAACCGCTTCCCGAAGATATATGAAAAATGTCTTGAACATAAAATTGATATTACCAGCGAGGGTATTCCTGTGGTACCCGCTGCCCACTACGAGTGCGGTGGTGTAGCGACTGATATGTTGGCAAACACCACAATCCGGCGTTTGAAAGCAGTCGGTGAAGTAGCCTGCACCGGCCTGCACGGCGCAAACCGCTTGGCCAGTAGTTCTCTGTTAGAGTGCCTGGTTTTCGGAATGATTGCCGGGCGGGATGCGGCTAAGATGATTGCCGGAAATAATATGATTATTCCGGCGGTTTCAAAGTGGATTAAGGAGTCGGAGCCAATAGACCCCGATCTTGTGCGTCAGGATTGTTCGACAATTCGTCAGACCATGTGGAATTATGTCGGCATTGTGCGTACGACCAAGAAGCTGGAACGGGCATTCGGGATATTATGGCGGCTGAATGAAGAAATCCAGAATTTTTATCGGCATGGTGAACCTGTCGATTCACTCATTGGTTTGCGAAATTCGGCAACAACATCTTTGCTGGTATTGCATGCAGCCCGTCTTCACAAGGGGAGCCGGGGTTGCCATTACCGTATAAATTGATTAAACTATATGTTAATTTAAAATTGGAGGTTTTGTGAATACACTACTTTATGCCGGAACAATGAGTGGGGGTGGCGCCCAGCAGGGTAACCCGATTATGTCGTTGTTACCCTTTCTATTGATTATTCTGGTGATGTATCTCCTGATGATCCGTCCTCAGGCCAAGAAACAGAAAGAAAAGCAGCAGATGCTGAAAGAGCTAAAGCCCGGTGACGAGGTTCTTACCATCGGCGGAATTTACGGCAAAATTGAAGGTGTCCGGGAAAAAGAGGGCATTCTGATTGTCAGGGTTGCCAAGGATATCAAAATTCACGTGACTCGTTCCGCAATTGCCGAAAAGTTAGTCGATAAATCCGTTATAAAGTAATATGAACTTACTGGAAGTTTATCTCTACGGCAGCCCTATTTTAAAACGTCCGACCATGAAAGTTGGCGAATTGCCGGACCATTTTCCCCGCTTTCTTGAGCGGATGTATGCCGTTATGTATAACGACGATGGAATCGGACTGTCGGCGAATCAGGTCGGTGTTGAACAGTGTTTCTTCATTGCCGACTTTTCCCTGCATGACGAGAATATGCAACGGGAGATTTTCATTAATCCCGAAATAGTTGAAAGTCAGGGAATCGTTACCCAGGAAGAGGGATGCCTCAGTATTCCGGGAGTCCATGAAAAGGTAAAAAGGGCTTATAAAATCAAAGTTCGTTATGAGGGGCTTGACCGGAATCCTGTTGAAAAAGAATTTGAAGGTTTTCCGGCCAGGGTAATCCAACATGAAGTCGATCATCTGAACGGCATCCTGTTCGTTGAACGAATTAGTCCTCTGAAACGGAGTTTTATTGAGTCTAAACTCAGACGCATTGCCGAAAAGGGAAAAACCCAGACCGAACCGATTAAGATTTAATCGATGTTGAACGTTATCTATATGGGCACGCCGGAATTTGCAGTTCCGGGTCTGTCGGCGATTGCGGCATCACCTCACAACATTAAACTGGTAGTGACCGGGCGGGATAAAGCCGTCGGGCGCGGTCGAAAGCTCCGCGGGACGCCGGTCAAGCAGCAGGCAATTCATTTAAATCTTCCGGTCAGTCAGCCGGAATCCCTGAAATCCCCCGAATTCATCGGTGAAATTGCCAGCCTCGGCGCCGATGTTATTGTGGTTGTAGCATTCCGGATTCTACCGTCTGAATTGATTAATGCCGCCCGATTGGGTGCAATTAATCTGCATGCGTCATTATTGCCCAAATACCGTGGCGCGGCTCCGATAAACTGGGCGATTATAAACGGCGAAAAGGAGACCGGCTATACGATTTTTCAGATCAAACCGAGGATTGATACGGGTGATATCCTGATGCAGGAAGCGGTTCCGATTAGTGAACGGGATACCTATGGCGATTTATATGAACGATTATCCCGCCTTGGAGCGCCGGCTCTGGTGAGGACCCTTGACGGTTTGGAGAAGGGAACCCTGACAGCGATTCCACAGAAGGATTCCCTCGCCACGAAGGCTCCGAAAATTTACCCAGAAATGGGAGCAATTATTTGGTCTGACCCGGCGGAATCCATTAAAAACCGGATTCATGGATTGTCTCCAAGCCCCGGCGCCTATACCCATTACGGGAAAAAGCGGATAAAAATTTTCAGAGCCGATTATACCCGGGAAAACGGAAATTATCTTCCCGGAACAATTGGTATCCGTGATAAAAAGCGATTGGGTATTCAAACCGGGGCGGGCATGCTCTTTCCCCTGGAATTGCAACTGGAAGGGAAAAAGGTGCTGCCGGCTGATGAATTTTTACGCGGTTTCCCAGGCCGTGTCGGAGATTCTTTCCAATCGTGAATATACGAACCTTAGCCGTCCGAATTCTGAATTCCTGCCGAAACCGGTACTCCGGTTTTGAAGATAAAGTGAGCGCAACTGCTGACAGATTGAAATTGTCCGGACCGGACAGGGATTTTCTGTATATGATGGTCAAGGGAGTTATCGTTTATCAGCGCTACCTGGATTATGCCGTCGAAAAGGCGTCACAGCGATCGGTAAAAAAATTCGAGTCGGCGGTGCTAAATCTGTTAAGAGTTGGCGCACTGCAGGCGTTAATTCTGGAAACACCGTTGTATGCTCTGACAAATGAAACCGTTGAAGCTGCCCGGCAACTCAAAAAAAACCACGCGGTTGGTCTGATCAATGCCGTTCTGCGTCACCTTCCGGACCGAGCCGAACTGAAAGCGGCTCTTTCTCATCTACCGGAGAAGGAGGCTCTGGCGATTGAGACATCCCATCCGCAATGGCTGATTGAACGCTGGACACGGAATTTCGGCGCCGAAAATTGCCGTCAGCTGGCCGAATTTAATAATCATTATCAGAAAATCTATTTCCGCCATAATCCGTTTAAAGTATCCTGGCCAAATCTGCAAGATATTTTAAAGAAGGAAGGGTTTGAAATTGCTGTTGCGTCAGCCGGTCCAATCCCCTTTTTTACCGTTGATAATCCCGGTGATTTACTGCGCAGCGATCTGTTCTCAGGTGGTCTGTTTTCGGTTCAGGATATCAGTCAGGCGCAGGCGGTCTTGTTGTTGAATCCTCAAAAAGATGAAACCGTCATTGATGCCTGTGCGGCGCCCGGCGGGAAAACAACCCTGATTGCTCAAATGACCGGAGGAAAAGCGTCAATAACGGCTTACGATGTCAGTCCCGGTAAAGTGGAACTGATAAAAAATGAGGCCTTTCGTTTAGGGATCGATTTTGTAAATTACGGCGTTGCCGACGCCCGGACCGGGAATTATGCAATGGCTGATAAAATCCTTTTGGATGTACCCTGTACGGGAACCGGTGTAATTGCACGTCGGGCTGATTTGCGCTGGAACCGAACAATCCGGCAGCTTGACACTTTGATAAAAATACAACGTGATATCCTGACAAACATGAGTAATTTTGTAAAAGATGGCGGTGTTTTGGTATATAGCACCTGCTCGATTGAACCCGAAGAAAACTGGGAAAATGTCGAGTGGTTTTTGAAATCCAACCGGAATTTCTCCGTTGAAGATGCCCGTGATTTTGTCCCTGAAAAGTGTTGTGATAACCGCGGCGCCATTCACATTCTTCCTCATTTTCAGAATGAGACCGGTGGCTTTGCGGTGCGAATGCGGAAACAGTAACAAGCAGGAATTAAACTATGACTGTCAGAATGCGTAACTGGTTTCGATTTTTAACTGTCTTTATCATTTTTTCCGTCATCTTTGTTCTGATAATTGATAAGATTGTCATGCCGCACTATGTCAATCACGGAAAAGAGATACCGCTGGTGGATGTGACCGGGCGTTCGCTCGATGAAGCCGCTATCATTCTGAATATGATTGAGTTGAGTTATGAAGTGATTGATTCTACCGAGGATAATGATTTGCCGCCCCAGACCGTTGTTGATCAGCAACCGCCGCCGGGAACCCCGGTTAAAAAAGGCCGAATGATTCGTCTGGTGATCACCAGCGGCGAACGCTTTTTCCCGATGCCGAATCTTGTGGGAACAGTATTGAAAGCCGCAAACCTCGAATTGGATCGTTATTTTCTGAAAATCGATACAATTACCTATGAATATTCATCGGATAAACCCCGGGGGGTAGTTACTGCCCAGTCCATTTCACCGAAACAGATGGTGTCTGCCAATGATAGTGTCGCGCTGGTTGTCAGTAAGGGACCCCCTCCGCGGCAGCTGGAAGTGCCCGATCTGTTTGGGATGAATCTTGAAGAAGCGAAAAATATTATCAAAAAGGCTGGTTTTCGGGTGGGTAGCATCCGTTATATTACGAATGATGATCTGGTGGCCTATACGGTCATCGGGCAGAATCCGGAGTTCGGGATGCTCTACGATAATCCCGTTCAGATCGATCTTGAAGTGACTATTGCCAGCCATCCGGGAGATTAACATGGAAATAGTACCCTCATTGCTGTCGGCCGATTTTGCCAGACTTACAGAAGAGATCAGGGCGGTTGAATCCGCCGGGGCCAAGCGACTGCATCTGGACGTCATGGATGGACATTTTGTCCCGAATATTACCATCGGTCCCTTCATTGTTGAGGCGATTCGCCGGGTGACCAATTTGCACCTGGAGACTCACCTGATGATAACCAATCCGGAGAAATATATTGAGCCGTTTATCAATGCCGGCAGTGATACGATCATCGTTCATATTGAATCCGGCGGGTCTCTCAAAGACGATTTTGCAGCGATTCGCAAGGGCAGCGCAAAGGCCGGATTGGTCATTAATCCGCCGACAGCCTTTGCGGAAATTGAACCCTACCTGAAATTTGTTGATCATCTCCTGGTGATGACCGTTAATCCGGGTTTTGGTGGTCAGAAAATGATCAAAGCCGCCCTGGAAAAGGTGATTCTTGCAAAACCCTATTCGAAAAAATATGGATTTCCGATTGAAATTGATGGCGGCGTCAATACCGAAACAGTGAATGATGCGAAAGAGGTGGGGACGGATTTGATTGTCGCTGGGTCTGCCGTATTTTCCGGCGGAAATTCCTACCGCAATTATCGATTGTTGACGGAGATATTATATCGTGAATAAGATACCGCAGACGGAACTGGGCCGGAAGTTTATTCATTATCTGGCCGCCCTGATTCCGCTGACTTATCATTTTTTCCTGGATAAAAAGCCGGCGGTTATTATTCTGTCGTTTGTGGTTGCGGTAATGTTGATCATAGAATTCATGCGATTTGCGATTCCCTCCTGCCGGAATATTTATAACCGGTACTTTGGCAAAATGACACGGCCGCATGAACGCACTAAAAACCTGACTGGCGCCACTTATCTGTTGATGGGCTCGTTGCTGGTTGTCGCCATCTTTCCGAAAGAATTGGCGGTAATCGCAATGTTTTTTGTACAAGTCGGCGATCCCAGTGCATGCCTCGTCGGAATGTCCATTGGGAAAATTCGATTGTCGCGGTCCAAAACTCTGGAAGGAACATTGGCATTTATTTTATCGAGTTTGCTGGTTACATGGTGGATTCCCGGCGTGCCTCAGCATGTAAAGGTGGCTGGGGCTGTAACGGCCGGTGTTCTTGAATACTTTACCTGGCGGCTGGATGACAATCTGGTTATTCCCACTGTTTCTGCATTATTGATGTATCTGATGTTGCTATAATATGTCGTTTTTTAATCCCTTTTTTCTCTACCTTTTACCCCTGGCTGTTATTCCGCTAATCATTCATCTGATCGGGCGCCAACGGTATTATAGGCATGATTTCAGCACGCTCCGCTTCCTGAAGCAGCTGGAATCCGACCTGATCCGCAAATTGAAAATTAGACAGATTCTTCTGCTGGTTTTAAGAACGCTGATAATTCTTTTGCTGGTTCTGATTTTTGCAAGACCTTATCGAAACACCCGGTCTCCCGGAATTGTTATCGGCAAAGGTGAAACACTTTACCTCGTGCTGGATAACTCCCTCTCCATGCAGGCCATGGAAAAGGGTGAAAATCAGCTGGAACGGGTAAAATCCGGCCTCATTGCTGCGGCCCGGGAAATTGAATATCCGGTAAATGTAAAAAGGATTCTTACCACTTGTCCGACCCGAATTATTGACGACGGACTGATTTCCAATTATCTGGAATTTACGGCACTGTTGGAAAATATTCGCATTTCGAACCGAAGTGGTAATATCA
>QNCV01000062.1 GCA_003645845.1 Fidelibacterota bacterium
AAAGAAAACGGGCAAAAGGTCAACGGTGTGCATGCCGATTTCTACAAAGGCATAAAACTGAAAGGGAATGTTGTCGGCTCTAAAAATTTCAAGCAACTGAATCTTGAAAAAGATCAGATGAAAATTGACAATCTGCCTGATGAAGATTTCTCTGCCCGGTTCACCTGTTATTTTTCTCCTGAAGAGAGCGGTAGCTATTGGCTTGGTCTTGCCGGTGATGACGGTTACAAATTGTATGTTGACGGTAAAATGGTCATTGAACAATGGCAAGATCAGGGGGAAACCATTCGTAAATACCAGGCTGATTTTAAAAAAGGGCAGGAATATAAAATCGAGATTGAGTATTACCAGGCCGGGGGTGATGCCGTCATTCGTCTGGGATCGCAGAAACGCCAGTCAAAAGAGATCGGGCCGGAAGCCTACCTTGCACAGGCTGTCAACGATGCCAAAAACGCCGATGTTGTTATTTTAAGCGTCGGGTTCAGCAACGAAACCGAAAGTGAAGGAGCGGACCGCAGTTTTGATATGCCTTATGGACAAAATGAACTGATCCGGACTATTCAAAAGGCCAATCCCAACACCATTGTCGTTATCAATGCCGGTGGAAATGTCAACATGAATCCCTGGATCAACCAGACAAAGGCCCTGATTTATGCCTGGTATCCCGGAGAAAATGGTAACCTTGCCTTGGCCGAAATCATTTTCGGAATTACTAATCCTTCGGGAAAGCTGCCCGTTTCCTTTGAAACAAAATGGGAAGATAACCCCACGTACAACAGTTACTGGGACGATGATAACGATTTGAAAGTCGAGTTCACCGAAGGCATTTTCCTGGGATACCGCTATTATGATAAAAGTACTGTAAAACCACGTTTCCCGTTCGGATACGGACTTTCGTATACCACCTTTGAATACAGCACTCCCGAAGCAGAAACCACTACAATCAGACCTGATGAGACCCTGAAATTCTCTATTGATATTACCAATACCGGGAAAATTGACGGCGCCGAGGCCGTCCAGGTATATGTGTCCGATCCGGTCTCATCGCTTCCTCGACCGGTCAAAGAACTGAAAGCGTTCGAAAAAGTGTTTCTGAAAAATGGAGAAACCAGAACGGTCTCTTTTGAACTGAATAAAGACGCATTCTCGTATTATGATTCGTCAAAGCACGACTGGATACTTGAACCCGGTGAATTCAACATTCTCATTGGCAGCTCTTCGGCCGACATCAGGCAGGAGTTTTCAATAACTGTTCAATAGATAAATTCAGGACAGTTTAAGCGGATTATTTCTTCATAGAGACACCAATTTAGTAAAATATTTTTACCTCTGGTTTCCAAATTGTGCTTAGGGGGCCTGATGGCTCTTACCGAATTCAGCATAGGAGTGATAAGCAAACATTTCCTTTGTTAATTCATTATTTTATTGTTAATTGTACATAAAGTGAAATGTCAGGAGATACTGGCTTGATTTAAATTTATTCGTTTGTGGTAAAAGGGAGCAAAGATGAAAAACATTCTATCTGGATTTTGTGTTATATGTCTTTTCTCAGCAGCCGGTCTGTCATTGGAAAATGAAGATTCATTGTACGTTCACTATTCACCCTATTTGAATCCGGAGTATCACTATGGTGTTGAATTCAATCCCGGTCTGCTGTTGTACGCCATTGATGATGAAGCCACGGTTATCAGCGCCGGATTTTCCCTGTTTCCGAAGAACCGGAAGACAGAATTAACCGTTCCGATTATATTCGAAAACACGAAAGATGATCAATGGTTTGGTGGTATCTATTCCGGGACATCGCTGAATATCGGATTGCATTACCGGCGTTTTCTTACCGGCAAAGTCGGCGGTGCATATACAAGTATTGGAATAAAATACAATTATGCCTATTTACGGTCTGAGGATGATTGCGAAACCGATTTTACCAAAATTGTCAGCCGCCTTGGCGCGGGATTCGGGATTGGTTACCGGGTTTTTTCCGATGAGCGTATTTACTGGGGCATAGGGATATTCCTCGGAAGTTATTTGCTTGGAAGAGATATTTCCGATACTATCAACGTATCTTCCATGTTCACGCGCGATGAAATGTCTATTATTACAATCCAGATACTGAAGGTTGGATTTGCTTTTTGATAATTTTAGAAGTCGGTCTCAACCAGCGTGTAATCCCTGTTGCCCAGCCCGATTTCTTCGCCGTATTTCAACTGAATCGTGGCATCCAGAGCCGGGAAGGCTATTTGGGAAAGGGATTTGCCAGATGCCTGGCTGGTGAGATCATAAACTGCCTGGTCGATGGCAACCGGATCGGTCCCGGCCATGACACCGATATCGTCCATGATCGAAATAGGTTCTTGAGCTAGACAATCACAGTCTCTGGTCATATTAATCAGGAAGGTAAAATAACCCATCTTACCTTTTTTCTGTTTGACAATACCCAGGGCATGTTCGGCAATCTGTTTCTGTAATAACTCCGATGAACTGTCCCATTTGAATTTCACGGCGTTAAAGCGGCAGACGGCCAGGCATTCGCCGCATCCGATACAAATATTATCATCAATCACAGCAAAATCATCACCGACGGTAATTGCGTCTGCGGGGCACCATGCGGCGCAGACTCCGCAGGCGGTGCATTTGGTCTCACTGATAATTGGTTTGGATACCGAATGCTGGGTCAGTTTGCCTTTGCGGCTCGACATTCCCATACCGAGATTTTTAATGGTAGCTCCCAGGCCGGTGGCAAGATGGCCGGTGGCATGGGAAATGACAATCGCCGAATGAGCGGATACAAGTTCCGTTGCGAGGGAAATTGTCTGGTTCAGCGGCGCATTTATTTCGATTTCGGTCTCATTCCGTCCCAGGATACCATCGGCAATGATGATAGGTGCGCCGACAGTTTTTTCGGTAAAGCCATGTTCGGCTGCCAGCGCCAGGTGATCGATGGCATTATCCCGCCGGCTTTTATAGAGGACATTCGTATCAGTAACGAAGGGCTTGGCGCCGCAACTCTTGATCATCCGGACGACGGGCTCAATATAATGATGGGACACATAGGTCGAATTACCCTGTTCGCCGAAGTGAACTTTCACGGCGGTGATATCCTGTTTTTCAACCAGTTTATCAAACCCGGCTGTTTTAAACAGTTTTTTAAGTCTGTTTTTCGTCTGATCCAGGGGGTCTTTGTGCTGAAAGCGCATCAGGAATACAGTTGAACTCATAACAATCCTTCTGTTTTGCGGTCTAAATTTACGTGAATTCCATGGAATATCAAGTTTGTAATGCCACCGGCTGCGGAATGGAAACAATCTGAAATCTGCACAGTAAAACAATTTTGCTTTCTATAAATGGAATGATTATTTTTATACGATAAAACAGGTGATATTATGAAACGATTTTTCTATATACTATTTTCACTGTTTATTGTTTTTAACCAGGCATCATCCTCTCAGAAAAAATACGGGATAGACGACCCGAGTGCCCGTTACGGCGGATTGGCGCTGATCCAGTCGAACAATGGCGGTGGTATTGGTGGTTTTTATGAATTTGCCCTGAACTCCGCCAACCATTTGACGGCCAATCTGAACTTTGTCTTCGTCAAAGGTGATAATGATTATCCGCTATACGATCCTTATACGTCTTACTACTACAACACATCCTATTACTATGAACGGGAAAACAAGACCCGTCTGAATTTCCTTTCCTTACATATTGGCTATAAACGGTTGTTATTTACAAATCAAATTGCCAATAATTTCCGACCTTTTCTGTATTTCAATGCCGGTCCCGTCGCTGCCATAGATCCGCCGAATGTTTCTGACTGGTCTACACGCATGAAGAATATTAAGTATTTCTATGCCGGCAGCATAAATGCGGGTGGTGGAATCGATTTTATAACGGCACCGCGTTCGTTGATATCACTTTTTATCGGCTACGATTATATTCATTTTGGAGAAAAAATTGATATTCCCAGCGAGTTACCGCCGCCCGGTGAAGATTTGAGTAAATATTATACCGGCAAACAGGATTTCAGCGGACTCGTGATCAAGATTAGTTTCGGTCGAAAGTTTTAATGCATCATTTCTTTTTTTTTGCTGCGCCAGATAATATTCAGGAAAATACGGTCACCCTGACTGACGAAGATTTCCGGCACTGTATTCAGGTCTTGCGGAAAAATATCGGAGATGAAATCGATATCACCGACGGCCGGGGAAAAATTATCACCGCCGTCATCGAAACAATCGATAAAAACAGTTGTGACTGCCGAATTGTTCAAGCCGCTTTTCAGGAAAAAAAAGATATTCCCGAAATCCTGTTGACGTTCGGGATGCTCAAATCGAGCGCACTGGAAAATTTGGTCAGAGATACCGTTGCTCTGGGAGTGACGGAACTTGTGCCGCTGCTGATGAAACATTCGGTAAAACCGAAATTCAATGCCGAGCGTCTTCACAGAATCGCGATTGAATCGGTCAAACAGAGCGGGAATTGTTATTGTCCGATTATCCGAAAACCACAGAAATTTTCAGATTGGATCGTAAGTCTTGACAGAGAGTCCGTTAAATTAATCGCCGACCAGGCCGCAAGTCGGAAAATCTCCGATATGTATTGGTCTACTGAAATAAAAAAGCCGATCATCGTATTAATTGGCCCGGAAGGCGGGTTTCATCCCGGGGAGATGAATATGGCAGTTGAAAATGGATTTATTCCGGTTAATATTAGTCCATATCGCCTGAGATCGGAATTGGCGGCAGTTGTGGCTGTTTCAGCATTATTAAACAGGGGAATAGATGAATAACGATTGTATTTTTTGTAAAATTGCGGCTGGTGAATTCGGAACGAAATTTCTGTTTGAAGATGAGGATCTGCTGGCATTCCGGGATATTAATCCCCAGGCGCCGGTTCATGTCCTGATCATTCCGCGGAAACATATTGCCCGGATTAATCAGTTACAGGATAATCACCGGGAGCTTGCCGGAAAAATGATATTGCTGGCGAATCGTTTAGCGGTGGAAGAAGGGATTTCCGATGAAGGCTACAGGCTGGTTTTTAACTGCGGTCCGGATGGTGGTCAGGAAGTTGAACATATTCACCTGCATCTCATCGGCGGGCGGCAGATGACATGGCCTCCGGGTTAATTGCTTTTACAGTTCTCAGATACCGTTTAGCCGGATATTTTTCCGTTGAGCGATTATTTGGTGTCATTTTTCGTTGTTTTAAATATATTAACCATGCACCATAGGTGCGTTTAGAAAACTGATTCATGTATATATCGAAACTATCACTCTACGGTTTTAAGTCTTTTGCGAAGAAGTCGGAAGTCTATTTCGGCAAGGGAATCACCTCTATTGTCGGTCCCAACGGCTGCGGAAAAACAAATATTGTCGATGCCATCCGCTGGGTTATCGGCGAACAGAAATCCAGTGTATTGCGGGCGGACCGAAACACGGATGTTATTTTTAACGGAACAGCTACCCGACGACCGCTAAATCTGTCGGAAGTATCACTGACGATACATAATGTCAGCGGCAAAATCTCGTTACCATATTCCGATATTGTGATTACCCGTCGGGTCTACCGTAATGGAGAGAGTGAATATTTTATCAACAACAATCTCTGCCGGCTGAAGGATATTACCGATCTCTTTATCGATACGGGAATGGGCGCCAATGCTTATTCTATCATCGAGTTGAAAATGATCGAAGACATCCTTAGTGAAAATCCGGAAGAGCGGAAGCGACTTTTTGAGGAAGCTGCCGGTGTTAATAAATACCGCGTTCAGCGCAAGGCGGCGTTGCGGAAACTGGAAGCGACCAAAGAGGACCTGACGCGCCTGAATGATATCATCAGCGAAGTTGAATCCAAAGTTAAAAATTTACGACGCCAGTTAAAAAGATATGAAAAGCATCAAGAAACAACGACAAAACTGATCGAATCCGAGGTTCTGCTGGCAACCCGTAAGATTGTTGATATAAAAGAATTTCTTAATCCTCTTACGGATAAAATCACGAAGGAGCGTGAAAAACTCGACGCCCTTGTGTCTGAACTAAATTCCAAAGAGGAAATCTGGCAGACGCAGCAAAAGGATTTTGAGAATCAGGAGACTGCTTTAGAAGCCAAAAACCGGGAACTGATTGATGTTAAGGAAGAGCGTAACCGCTTTGGTACCGAAGAACTGTTATTAAAAGAACAATTACGGGGATTAAATCAGACGATCAGCCGTTTGCAAAATGATATAAAACAGTATCAGGCGGCAATCGATTCCGCCAGGGATAAGCAGGAGAGACTGGGGAAAAACCGGCAGGAAGTGAACAGACAACTTGAAGAGAAGCGGTTAACTTTTAAAGCAATTGAAGAGCAGGCGGAAGACATCGAGCAGCGTTATTCCAAAGTGAATGCCGAGATTCAGGCTCTCCAGGAGGAACGATTTGTTTTATCAAAACGGCAGGCGGAAAACAGTGCTCGTTTTGGTAACCTTCAGGAAAATATTATACAGCGGGAAAAGGAACTGGCCTCGGTCGAAAAACAGATTGTTGTCCGGAAAAACCAGGAACAGGAAATTTCGGCCGCTCTCGATAAATTGAAAGAGACCGTCAGTCAACTGAACATCGATTTGAATCTGAAAAGGGATAATCTGGAAGAGTTGACAAACCGGTACAACCAGTACTTTGAATCCGAACAGAAGCTTCGGGCTGAGCGGCGTGAAATCGAATCTCATCTGGATCGCATAAACAACCAAATTCAGTTTTACAATGGGATAATACAGTCGAAAGAGGGGTTTAGTCCCGGTTTACAGTATGTGCTTGATCATCTTAATGATTTTCCGGGTATAAACGGTGCTCTGTCGGATCTGCTGTCCGTTGATCCGAAATACTATTTGGCTGTCGAAGCGGTCCTGAAAGACATTTCACGTCTTCTTGTTGCCGAGAGTCGTTCGGCGGCGCTGCAGGCTCTGGATACACTTGCAAAACTCAACAAAGGGCGAGTGTCGATTATTCCACTCGATCGGGAATTTTCTATCCAGCCGTCAAAACCGATTGGTGATTTGATACCATTGACGGATTTTGTGAAATGTGATAAATCTCTTATCAACCTGAAGCAATTTCTTTTCAGCCGGATATATTGTTGTCGCGATGATCAATTTGACGATTTAATTAGAGATCCAAACCTGGATGGTGTTTCCCTGGTGTCTGATAAGGGACGTTTTCGGGATGCCAATGGGATATTTTCCGGCGGTTCCCGGACGGCCGAATCGAATATTCTGATCGGTCGGTCCGAGAAACTCCATCAACTCGAATCGGAAGCAGACGCTGTCGGTGAAGAACTAAAAGCAGTGGAATCCCAGTTACATTTAGTTCAGAAGGATTTGAAACAGGTCCTGAGTCAGAAGGATAGTCTTATTGAGTCAATTAAAAGTGCTGAACAGAATTTACTGAATTATCAGGGGCAACTGCATAAAGAAGAATCACGCTTAACGGAAACGATAAGTATTCAGAAAACTCTGAATGACAACCGTATTTCGCTACAGGTATTAATTGACAGCTTTAAAGAACGCATTCAGAAAGAGGACCCCGGGAAATCGAATCTCGATGCAGAGATGAAGATAATCGAAGATAAAATCGGCGAGGTTAGTGAAAAGGCTGCTGAAATTAAACAGGAACTTGACAGGGTGGTTGCCGATCGTCAGAATAAGCGGATTGAATTGATCAACCTGGAAAACCAATCCCGCAACATCAGCGATAATCTGGAAATCACGAAACGAACGATTCAGCGAAATCTGGAAAATATTGAAAAAGCCCGGGCTGAACTCTCTGAAAACCAATCAAAAATCGGTGAGTTGGAACAGCGGGTGTTTGAAAACCGTAAACAGTTCGATGAATACGATCGTGTTGTCAAAGAAAAAGAAAAGGAAATCGGGGAATTCCGGAATAATTTTCAGACCCTTCGCAATCGAATCCAGGAATTAAATGAACATTTATATAAACTGCGGCGGGACAAGGAAATTCTGACGAATTCGGTAACCCGGATGGAAATGGACAGGAAAGAGCATCAGGCGGCGGTTAATGAAATCAGATCGGTGCTTGCCGAAAAGTATAACCGGCAAATTCCGGAGGATATTCCCGAAGATTTACCCACCGAGGAAGAATTGAAAAAACGGGTTGAGCGTTATAAACGGAATCTGGAGTTGATCGGCATGGTCAACATGGCGGTTAAGGAGGAATTTGAAGAGGAAAATTCCCGGCTGAAATTTCTGACGGAGCAACGGGATGATCTGATCAAATCCGAGGAGGGTCTGAATGATGTCATCGTTCAGATCGATAATATTGCCCGGGAGCAGTTCCGGGGAATATTTGAGAAGATCCGACAGAATTTCAAATCCACATTCGAGATCTTCTTTAAGGGCGGGGAAGCCGATGTGAAATTGGTTGGTGACAGCGATCCCCTGGAAGCGCAGATTGAGATTTGGGCCTGTCCCAGCGGAAAGAAAATGCGCTCTTTGAAGATGTTGTCCGCCGGAGAGAAAGCCCTGACGGCAATTGCCTTGCTGTTCGGTATTTATCAGGTAAAACCGAGTCCTTTTTGCATCCTTGACGAAGTGGATGCACCCCTGGACGATGAAAATACCAGACGTTTTACGAACGTAATCAGGACCTTTTCTGAAAAAACACAGTTTATTGTTGTTACTCATAACAAATCGACTATGAGCATTGCCGATGCTTTGTATGGAGTGACAATGTCGGAAAGTGGGATTTCACAAATTGTGTCCGTAAAAATGGAGTAGGTATGAAAACCAGAACTGTATTTTTATTATTTACGCTAACAATAGCTACCCTGGCGGCGGATTTCGATCTTGATTATGCCGTCTTCCGGGGTGATGAATCGAATGATATCGTCGAAGTTTATCTGATGATTCCGCGGAATTTATTTCAATTTGTTCCGGATGACGAAGGATTCCGGTCGAATGCGTTAGTCCGGGTAGCATTTACGTCAGATGATTCTGTCCGACAGATGAAAGAATGGAGTTTTACCGATTGGACCGATGATTTGCAGAAAATATCTGCATCCCAGAAGATACCGGACATTGTGACTCTGACCGTACCAAAAGGAAATTATCGAATCATTGCCATTGTCATTGACCTGAATACAAAAAAGAGTTTCCGGCAGGAAACCGATGTTGATGTCCGGGATTTTGCAAGCAATAAACTGGAAATGAGCGATATTCAGTTGAGTGGCCAGGTATCGCCCACAAAAGATCAAAACAAGTTCAGCAAATATTTTAATTATGATATTATTCCCAATGCCAGCAATGTTTATGGTGAGCATAACGCTAAGGTGTGGGCCTTTTGCGAAATCTATAATTTGAAAACCGGAGAAGGCCAGCAAGATGTCTATCAGGTCCAATATGCCATTACGGATATCAACGGTGGTATCGTGCAATTGAATGACTGGATTAATAAAAAGAAACCCGGTACCTCTGCAGTTGAGATCAAAGGAGTGGATATTACCGATATTCATTCAGGATTATATCAGTTTCAAATAACCGTGAGAGATGAAAATGCCAACGAAGAGATTGTCGGCAGTAAACGGTTTTATATTGCGAAAAATGACCAGGATAAATTCACGGCTCAGTCAATCAAGGAAGTCAACCTGTCTTCCTTATCGGAAAGTGAACTGGATGCTCTTTTCGATCCTTTGAAATATTTTGCCAATGATAAGGAACGCCGGATGTTTCGAAAATCCAATGTCGATGGTAAACGGACTATCATTGCGAACTTCTGGGAGACCCGTGATCCGGATCCTTCAACCCCGCTGAACGAAGCCGAATATCAGTATCAGCAGCGGAAAGCCTATGCCGATTTACATTTTTCCTCACAGCAGAAAGAGGGATGGCGGACAGACAGAGGGCGTATTTACATGATTTACGGTGAACCCTCCGAGATTGAGCGTTTTCCCAGTTCGCTGGAAACAAAACCCTATCAGATATGGCATTATTATGAGATTGAAGGCGGAATTTATTTTGTGTTCGTCGATAAAACCGGTTTTGGCATGCTGGAGCTGGTTCACTCGACCGCCCGCAACGAACTGCAGGATGAAAACTGGGAACGCTGGATACGACCGAATTCAGACAGTCGATTTTATTGATATAATCTTATCGTTTTTTCAATTTGTGGAATGATAGAGCGGATAGCGGCTCTTTCCGGTCCGGGAATTGGGTAATTATAATGAACCTGAAAACTGTCGTTTCCGATATAGGAATTGGAATTGCCTCTTTACTGTTTCCCAATATCTGTTTGATTTGCGAGGAACGGATTTCCTCTTCCGTGCTGGTTTGCGATGGGTGCTGGGGAAAATTGAAACCAAATTCTGAAGAGGTGATTCGTTCAAAGAACATTCCGGAGAACCTCGATTCGGTTTACCCGGTTTTTGAATTTACCGATGAAATTCAGACAATCATTCACAACATGAAATATGCCGGTCGGCGATCCCTTGCCAGGGAACTTGGCAGAAGAGTTGCCTGGCATATTCCGGCGGGTTTCATTAACTCAGATGCCGTTCTGGTGCCTATTCCCTTGTTTCCGGTCAAGCGGCGGGAGAGAGGTTATAATCAGGCTGAATTAATTGCGCAGGGGATTGCCGAATTTGTCGATATACCGATAAATACGAAGCTGATTAAGCGGGTAAAAAATACGGTGACCCAGACGCATCTCGATGCGCAGCAGCGTCATGAAAATATGCAAAATGCCTTCGCAATTGCCGATGCTTCAATGCTAAACAGCATTCGCTCCATAGTGCTTGTTGACGATGTATTTACAACCGGCGCAACGATGAATGCCGCTGCGACGGTACTAAAAGCGGCAGATGTGGAAAATATCAAGGCGCTGACGGTTGCCGCTCCGATATAAAACCATAGAAAAAAATCTTGTTTAAATCCTTTGAAAAAGGTAAAATCCCAAGTTATCTGAAAACGTAAAATAATTAATAAGGTGAAATATGGCACGACTTACAATTGACGATTTAAATGTTAAAGGGAAAAGAGTCCTTGTCCGCGTGGATTTTAACGTACCGCTGGACGACAATCAGAAAATCACTTCCGATTTTAGAATCAG
>QNCV01000063.1 GCA_003645845.1 Fidelibacterota bacterium
CCCGGAACATTTGTAATTGCGAGTCGGAAAATGAGACCTGCCCGGCGTCGGACAACAGAACCTGAGCGCCTTTATGAGCCAGTAAACCAGCGGCGGCTATACCACTGCGGCGGGCGCCCAGCACACATATATTTTTTCCGGTAATGTCGACAGGATATTTTGACAAATCCATCATAGTATTTTGAAACTGCTAAGACTTAATATTGCCAGTAAGATGCCGATGATCCAGAAACGGATGACGATTTTACTTTCATCGATACCCTTCATCTCGAAGTGATGATGCAGGGGAGCCATCAGGAAAATTCGTTTTCCGGTTCCGGTTTTCCTCTTGGTGTATTTAAAGTAGCTGACCTGAAGCAACACGGAGGCGGTTTCAGCGACGAAAACGCCACCCAGCAGCACAAAGAGAAGTTCCTTTTTTAATAAAATTGCGACGATCCAGAGCGCCGTACCCATGGATAATGAACCCGTATCTCCCATAAAAACCTGGGCCGGTTTGCTGTTATACCAGAGAAATCCGAGAATACCGCCGGCAAGTGATGCGCAGAATACGGTCAATTCACCGCTGCCGGGCAGGTAGATTGTATTTAAGTAATGACTGAAGTCGGTTCGCCCGGAAACATAGGATATAATGGCGAAGGCAAGCGCCACGATTCCCATCAGCCCCGCCGCGAGTCCGTCAAGTCCATCGGTTAAGTTGACGGAGTTGGATCCGGCTGTCACGACAAAAACGACGAAGGGGATATAGAGCAGACCGAGATTGATTTCGAGGTTTTTAAAAAACGGAACGGAAGTCAGCCCTCTGACCGATTCAAATTCCGGCGCAAAATAGAGATAGCAACCGATGATAAGACCCAGTGTGATCTGACCAGTGAGTTTATATCGTGCTATCAGACCCTTTTTATACTTTTTGACAACTTTTAAATAATCGTCCAGAAAACCAATCGCGCCCATCCAGAGGGTGGCAAATAGAATCATAAGGATATAAATGCTTTTCAGATTAGCCCAGAGTAGAACCGGCAGAAGCACCGAAATTATTATTATAATGCCGCCCATTGTGGGGGTGCCTTTTTTAGCGAGATGGGATTTCGGCCCGTTTTCACGAATCGTTTCGCCGATTTGATATTTCGCCAGAAGTTTCAGAAAGAAAGGTCCGATAATGAAGCTGATGAGAAGGGCGGTGATGGCTGCCATTGCCGCTCTGAAAGTGATGTACTGGAACAGGTTGAACCCGGAAAAATATTTTCTCAGTGGAACCAGAAGATGATAAAACATTTATTTAATAATTCCTTCAATTATTTCTTCCATTTTATTACCCCGTGAGCCTTTTACCAGGATAGTATCTTCCGGAAGAAGTTCCTTTTTAAGCGACTGAATGAGTTCTTCTTTGTTCAGAAAATGTCTCGTTTTTACATCTCCTGTTTTTCCAATAGTATCATTGGTGATTTTGGTGAGGGGTCCGTACATGTAACAGATATCTATGGGAGATTGGGATACGAATTTTCCAATATCGGCATGGCTTTTTTCCGCCAGCGCACCCAATTCGAACATGTCCCCGAAAACGAATATGCGTCTTCCCGGTACTGCCATTCGTGAAAATGTATCCAGGGCGGCTGCGGTGCTGTCTGGGTTTGCGTTGTAAACATCGTTGATAATAGTGCAGTTATTTCTTCGTATAACGGTAAAACGCTGATCGACAGGCTGAAAGGATTCCAATGCTTCAATCATGTCTTCAGTGTTTATGGAAAATGTTTTACCCACTGCCGCCGCCGCCAGTGCATTGGCGGCCATGATTTTCCCGGGAACCGCGAGACGGATATGAATTTTATCGTTAATCACCAGTTTCGCACAACCGTTTTTGTCAAAATCCTTGATAATGCCGCGATAATCGGCATTGCCGGAACTGAATCCGTAGGTAATCGGCAGCGCCGACACTTTCATTTGCCGAATGAAATCATCATCAATATTTAAAAATACCTTGTCTTTTGCAGACAATGCATCAAACAGTTCTTTTTTTGCCCGGGCGACGCCTTCTCTGGAACCGAAAAATTCGGTATGGCCATAGCCGATATTGGTTATCAGTCCGGCATTCGGTTGTGCTAATTCACAGAGATAGGCAATCTCGCCGAAATGATTTGTTCCGAGTTCCAGGATACTGAACTGATGGTTTTCATTTAATTCAAGAAGGGTAAGAGGGAGTCCCAATTGATTATTCAGATTGCCGGACGTGGTATGAACATTGTACTTTTGCCTGAGAACTGCGTTGCACATCGCTTTTGTGGTGGTTTTACCGTTGGTCCCGGTAATGGCTAAAACCGGAATGTCAAATTGCTGCCGCCAGGATTTTGCGAGGATTTGAAGAGCCTTTTCCGGAGATTCAACGATCCATAAGGGAGCTCCGGAAATGTCGTATTCCCCGGCCCGCTTTCCTGATACGACACAGAGAGACGCCCCGGCATCAAAAGCATTTTTGATGTATTTATGTCCGTCGGTGTGTTCACCGGGAAGCGCAATGAACATCGAGCGGTCTGTCACCTTACGGCTGTCGATAACGACATTTGAAACCGATGAATTGAAATTCATCAGTTCTCCGTAGCCGGTTTTCTTTATGAATTCTGAAGAGATCATTTCAATTCCATCAATTCCCTGACAACCTGAATGTCACTGAAAGGATATTTTTTTCCCTTAATATCCTGGTAATCCTCGTGACCTTTTCCAAGGATAGCGACAATATCGTTTTCATTGCCGTTTTCCACGGCGAATTTTATTGCTTCCCGTCGATCGATTATATTCTGATATTTCTGCCGGGGGCTGAAGCCCGCAATGGCATCGTTTATGATTGCTTCCGGTTCTTCAAAACGGGGATTATCGGTTGTAACGATAGTTATATCGGATGAAGCAGCGGCGGCTCTGGCCATTAACGGGCGTTTGGCCCTGTCCCGGTTTCCACCGCAACCGAAAACCGTAATCAATTTTCCGTTATTCGGCACCATATCCCGCAGGGCTTCGAGAACGTTGCTAATGGCGTCCGGAGTGTGGGCGTAATCGATGAATGTTCTGGGGAATCCGGCTTTGTGTATTTCCTGAAGTCGCCCCGGAATATATTGGATTTTTCCGAGCGCTGCGGTGATGTGCTTCGGGTCAATGCCCAGACAGACGGCGGTACTGACGGCTGCCAGAATATTACTTAGGTTAAATCTGCCGGAGAGCCGTGATTTAATCGGAATTTGGTGAGATTCCGACTGGATAACGCCGTTTATTCCATTCTCGTATTCAACATCCGGATTCCAGTGAAAATCGGAGGGTTTTGAAATTGAATAGCTGTAAATTGCGGTGTTGCCAATGGATTTAAATGTATTGTGGTAAGCGTCATCTGCATTGGAAATCCGGAAGCCGTTGGGTGAAACTTTGGTGAAAAGCCTGGTTTTTGCGGTGGCATAATTGTCAATGGTTTTGTAAAAATCCAGATGATCCTGGGAAATATTGGTAAAAACCGCCGCCAGAAAATCGATATTATCCACACGATTGAGTGACAGGGCATGGGCGGAAACTTCCATAATAACATATTCGGTGTTTTGACTGACCATGGTTGCCAGTAGTTCCTGCAATTGTATCGAATCCGGGGTGGTCAGATTAAGTGAGTGAAGGGTATCGCCGACGGAATATCCCAAAGTTCCGATTGTTGCCCGGGATTTCCCGGCTGTTCGTAAAATCTGGTTCAGAATATATACGGTCGTTGTTTTTCCATTGGTTCCCGTTACGCCAATCAGTTTCAGCCTTTTTGAAGGATGGTTATAAAAGTTTGCCGCAGCCAGAGCAAGGGCCGCACGGCTGTTTTTCACGATAATCTGTGGAATTGGAACTGATTTGGATAGTTTTTCGGCGACGATTGCCGCAGCTCCGTTTTTAACCGCGTGAGAGATGTAGTCATGACCGTCTGCCTGAGTTCCGCGGATCGCAAAAAAGAGGTCGCCATCTTTTACATGTTTCGAGTTGTTTTGAAGAGATTCTATTTCCGGTGGCAGTTTGCCATGTAATTCGAATGTAAGTCCATTGAGAACATGTTCGGTATTTTTATTCATTAAAAAGCGCCTTTCGGAGTGAGCTCAATTCGACATTTTGTGTTGGGAGTGATGACAGAATTTTTTGCGGGATACTGTGATGTAACGACTCCGGCTCCTTTTATCCGGGGCTCCATTCCCATTGTCCGTAAAATGGCAATTGCCTGACGGAGTGTCTTTCCATGCAGGTCAGGCATCCGTTTTGAATATTGGTACGACGATAATTGAACCGGTGAAGTATTTGGTATCGCCGGTACTATCCGATGTTGCTTGTTAATCCGATTGGATTCTTTTTTAACAATTTGAATATTCGGCACTTGTAGTTGATCTTCGGGTAGGAAAAGATCATCGGACAGATTTACAATCCGGTTAAAAACTTCCCGCAGGACCGGGGCGGAGACCGCACCGCCGGTGTGTTCATGACCCTTCGGATTATCAATGACAATCACACACAGGAGTTTGGGATTGTCGGCGGGGAAAAATCCGACAAATGTTGCGATGTAATCGGTTTGGCTATACCCGTTTTCCGTTACTTTTTGGGCTGTGCCGGTTTTGCCGGCGATTGACATACCGTTGATATTGGCGTTGATACCGGTGCCGCTTTGAACGGTTAAGCGTAAGAGGTTTCGCATCATCTGCATAGTTTCAGCCGAAGCGACCCGCCGGATAAAACGGGGCTTTATTTTGGATATAGTGACGCCCTCTTTTGTTTTGATGGAACTTACCAGCTGCGGTTTCAACAGATAGCCGCCGTTTGCAATCGCCGCATAGGCGTAGGCCAGTTGAAGCGCAGTAACACATATTCCCTGTCCCATTGCAATTTGAGCCAGAGTCAGATCACTCCACTCTTTTAGGGGATGTAGAATACCCTCTTGCTCGCCGGGAAACCGGATATCGCTCCGGGCGCCAAATCCAAAACGTCGGGTATATGAAAATACCTGATCCTTTCCGATTTTCTCGGCAACTTTGATTGTGCCAATATTACTGCTTTTCTTAATAACCTCGGCAAAGGTCAGACGCTTGTATTTTTTATGATCGTGAATAATATTTTTACCAATTGCCATATAACCGTTTTCACAGTCTATACTATCACCGGGCTGAACACTATTTCGGTCGAATGCAGCAGTTGCCGTGACAATTTTAAATGTTGAGCCGGGTTCGAAAATGTCGGTAACAACCCGGTTGATTTGTGATGAAATAGGATAATCGGATGGATGATTCGGGTCAAAACTCGGAATTGAAGCCATGGCGCGAATGGCGCCGGTATTCGGATCTATAATGATTCCCATTGCCTTATCCGCATTGTGCTTCCGAAAGGCATTCTGTAATTCTTCAAACAGAATAGCCTGATATTCGTAATCAATGGTCAGAACAATGTCATTCCCGTCAACGGTTTCCTGATGGGGTCGATCGGGGCGATTATTCAAACGCCCCCAGCCGTCTTTGAGAGTGATCTGCCAACCGGGTGTTCCGGAAAGATACGGATCGAACTCCTTTTCAAGACCGACAATTCCATGATTGTCAATGTCTGTAAAACCGATCAACTGCCCGGCGATTTCACCAAATGGATAGTTTCGATGTATTTTGCGTTCAACCGCAAATGCATTATGATACTGATATTTATTTAAAAAAGCCTTAATCCGGCTGTGGGGCAGATTTCTTTCCAGAGTTGCGTAAGTGCGATTGGATTTCAGGATTTTGAGATACCTGGAATAATTGGGGAGCAGGAGAGTGTCAAGCTCCCGCGCCATTTCTTCTTTATGATTAATTAGATATGGGTGAACAGCGATGTTGTATTGAACAATGTCAACAGTCAGGGGTTTATGATTGCGATCGTAAATCGTTCCCCGGATAGGCGCGATTACCTTCCGATAGTCGGACTGCTTTCTGCACAACTCCTGATAATGATCGGTTTTCAATATCTGGATAATAAATAAGCGACATGCAATTATTCCCCATACAATTACCAGTAGGGATGAAAGCAGCAGTGTTCGTTTCTTAATATTTTGGTGCCTTACTGACATGTTTTAGCTATTTTTTCTTGAAGAGGTGATAATTACATTCAAGGTTTCCGGCTGGGGTGTCCACATATCCAATTGAGTGTTGGCAATCTGCTTGATGCGGTCGGCTCTGCTTAAACGATCCAATTCGACCAGAGAAATACGGTTTTGAGTTATCAGATTGGCCTCTTCACGCTTCAGGGCATCGATTTCCTTGTATAACTGATTGGTATAATTGAAAATCCAGACGTAAAAAACCATCATGCCAATCAAAAAAATGAACATAGTTGACATGATAATGTTTTTCCGTCGGTTTTTGGTAATTCTTTTTTTCTTCAATTTAAATCCGTTTGGCGGCGCGCAGTTTGGCACTGCGTGCCCTTGAGTTAAGCGTTATTTCCTTTTTTGAAGGAAGGACGGGTTTTTTCATTAAAAGTTGCAAAGCGGCTTTATGGTTGCACTGACACGTGGGGAATTCCCTGGGGCAAATGCAATCACTGGATTCGGTCTTAAAGAATTGTTTGACAATCCGGTCTTCCAGACTGTGATAGGTAATCACTACTATGTGAGCACCGGGATTCAGAATGGAAAGACTGTCATTGAGGGCTTTTTCAAGGACCTCCATTTCCCGGTTAACAGCAATTCTGAGCGCCTGGAAAATCCGGCTCAATGTTTTATTGATAAATTGGGAGGGGGCGTTCTGCCGGATGATTTTTACCAGTTGAGCTGTGCTCTCAATCGGCAGTGTCTCTCGTTGACGCACAATAGCCCTGGCGATTGTTTTCGAACGTCTCTCTTCGCCAAATTCATGAAAAATGCGGATTAAGTCTTCCAGCTTCCACTGATTGACAATATCGGCAGCTGTTATCGACAGAGTGGGAGAGAAGCGCATATCCAAGGGACCATCGTGAGTGAAAGACATGCCCCGTTGCGGATTATCCAGAGCAAAGGAGGATAATCCCAAGTCCATCAGAATTCCGTCAACTTTTGGATAGCCGTTCCGATAACATACTGCCTTCAACGATTCGAAGTTTGAATGGATTAAAAGATGTTTCTGGGAAATTGATAATGCGGATCTACAATAATCGATGGCACCTGGATCAGCATCAAGACCAATCAGAGTGGCCCGGTCATTCAAATGCCGGGCAAGTTCTGAAAAATGCCCGCCGGTACCCAAAGTAGCGTCAACATATACACCGTCCGGCCGGGAGACCAGATACTGTATTGCTTCTTTGAGTAATACCGGTACATGAATATTGGACATCTACCTAAATCCGCGTAAACGATTATAAGATATCGGCTAAATCTTCATAATAATCATCGTCTAGGGGGATTTGAGATTCTTGGTGTTTTGCCAGTGTCTCCGGATCCCATAATTCCAGATAGTTCAGGGCTCCTATGATGATGACTTCTTTTTTAATTCCGGCGAAATCGAGATGCTCCTGAGGAATGAGAACGCGTCCCTGCTTATCGCATTTCAAACGGACCGAATTCCTTGACCAGGTTCTGATAAACGCCCGGTTTTTCTTTTTGAATTGCGACAGTTTTTTCAACTTCTCGGTGAAAATCTCCCACTCAGGTTCAGGGTAGGCGACGAGGCAGGGATCGGAGCCTTTTGTGATAAAAAAGGCATTTTCCGGATCTTCGCCATCTCCCCAACGCCGGAATTTTGCCGGAATACTCAGACGATTTTTGTCGTCAAGAAAATGTTTGGATTCGCCGGCAAAAGTTGTAATCATAGTCTCCTAAAAAACTTTGGGAATATTTGGGATTTCTCCCCACATCTACCCACAATTATAGGATAAAATACATATATAGTCAAGAAAAATATTTAATTTTCTTGAGTGCGACTATGCTATTTGGAGATTATTTTAGCGATTAAGCAGCGTAGAGCGGATGATTCCGTCTTTGGTTATAATGGCTCGGGTTGGGATTCCGGCATTTCCGATAGGGCCGAGTGCCTTATTATTTAACCAGAGTTCGACTTTTGTCGGTCGGCCGACCCGAACATCAAACTGGGTTTCGGCTTTCCATTCTTTGCGTATATTGGGTTGATAATTCGCCTCGGTTGTATCTTTCCCGTCGGTAATAACCCGAACCCAGCATGTATCGCTGGTGGTTATTAACAAGGTTAATTTTTCGGGAGCGGGTGTTACCGGATTGGTTTTTTCTTCGATAGGTCCTTCGGTTGTCGCAGTCGTATCAACATCTTCGATAGGAACCGGCAGTTTTTCGGTGACGGGGTTGACGGGCGCCGGTTTATTTTTTTCTTCTTCCATCAAAACCTGTTTTAAAATCGAAATCAGGAAAATCAGGACAACCAGCACGACTGTAATTGCAGCGACATTGCGTTTCTTTACCGTTTCGACGACGGGACCGGTTTTTTGGGATAAAAATGAGTTAGTGCTATCACGCTTCTCTGGTTCTGTCTCTTCCTGGACTTTGCCGATAAATATTTCGTAATCCCGGAGAACTTTTTTCGGGTCCAGCTCGATTTCAATTGCATATGCCTTTAAGAATAAACGTACATAGGTTTCCGGAAGTCCGGAGAATTCTCCGGCTTCAAAGGCGGCGAGGACCGATTTGCTGATTTTTATTTTATTGGAAATCTGTTCCAGCGAAATTCCCAGTGATTCCCGATGTTTTTTAAGCTCTTCATAAAACATATTTTAAACCTGCTATCTGTTGATCGTCAACGGTCTAAATATTGTAAATATTATAGCCAAATTCAATATAAAGTTTAGAGTAAAGATTTTAAATTTGCGAGACAGCACCGGATGAAATGAGCGATGGGAAAACCGACAACATTATAAAAACAGCCGTTAATCTTCCGGACGAAAATCGCGCTGAAATCCTGAATTCCGTAGGAGCCGGCTTTATCGAAGGGAGAGTAGTTATCAATGTACAGGTTAATCATGTCGTCACTTAATTGGTGGAAGTGAACCTCTGTTTTTTCAACATCGGTGACGTACTTTTTATTATTTGAGTTCAGGATGCAGTAACCGGTATAAACCACATGGGTTGTTCCACTAAGCCGTCTCAGCATTCCTTGTGCGTCGGCTTTATTTTTAGGTTTTTCAAGGATATGATCATCCTTGACGACAATCGTATCCGCGCCGATAATCCAGGCATCGTCAAAATTAACGGCGACGTCAAAGGCTTTGGCTTTTGCATGATTCTGAACCAGAATATCCGGCCTGGTATGTTCATCTCCCGGTTCATGATAGTTTGATTTCTGCACGGAAAAATCAATTCCCGCCAGCTGCAAAATCTGTCTCCGGCGGGGCGAAGCAGACGCCAGAATTATCGGTTTACCATACCAATTGACAATTTTATTGATCATCCGCTTTTCACCATCTTACCGATAAAACTGTCTTTGTCATCAGACTCACTGGCCATGGCTTCAATCTTGTAGATGTAAATTCCTTTAGCGACTTTGTCACCGAAGTCATCTTCGCCATTCCAGTAAATAGCATTAAAACCGGGCAGATAGATTTCTCCGGTTTCCAATGTTCTAACCTTTAATCCCCGAACGGTATAGATTGTACATTTGATCGTTGCCGGATGGGTTAGTTGAAAGGTGATATCCGTTGATGAGGAGAAGGGGTTTGGAAAATTGACAATCCTTTCAATGGCGAATTTTGATGAGGAGAGAAGGGTGAAAATTCCGGTTTTTTCGGATGAATTGTTCGCATTATCCCAGGCGGTGACCGTTATACTGTGTTCACCGGGAGATAAATCCGGCATCGGAAATACAACCGAACCCGATGAATCGCTGTTGTTGTCATAGGTAAAATATTCGGTAGCAATATATGCCATCGTCTCATCGTTATCGAAAACGAGTGAAATATCGTGTCCCATCTGACCGGCGATATTAACCCCCAGTGGATCGCTTATGCTGATATTAAACTCGCTTTCCGGATTGACAACATCGCCACTTTTGAAAACCAATTCACTGAATCCGATCCTGATCTCGGGACCGGTTGTGTCGATTACGGTTTCTGAGCCGGAGTAATAGACGGGTGCATAATAGCCTGCAACTTCGACACCTGTATTTTTATTCCAACCCGAAACTGTGATTTTTCCACTCAAACCGGCGTAATTCAGGTCCTTTGGAATAAAAAAGCGGGAGGAAAACGCATCGGTATTGAAGGTGATGATGCCGTTGAATAGAAGCTTCCCGGGAAGTACGTAGGACATTGATTGTATTGTGCCGTTATCGGCTGTCCAATACCGGGTTACCTGTCTGTCGCTGTCGAATAATTTGATGATTCCGCTTCCGTTGAAGTTCTCATTATCCTTGTCAACAGAACCTTTGACGGAAATGCCGGAAAGGGTTTTCAGGGTATCGGATTGTAAGCTTTGGAATGTCACGGCTTCAGTGGGTAATGCCAAATATAAAGCCGGATCCCCGAACAGAATGTATTTTTCATTATTTTCATTGATACCGCTTCCTGAACAGGAAATAGATTCAAGGACTTCTCCGATCCGTATTCTGTTTGCGGTTTTGCTGTTGAAAAGATTGGTGATCCAGCCGTTCACAAAACTGGCATTGTAAGCGCCGTATGTAGCCCGGCTGGCAGCCAAAGCGGCAATTCCACCATCGTTCTGTTCAATGACGAGTTCTTCCGGGAAGCAGCTGCCGGAAATATCATCGAATTGTC
>QNCV01000064.1 GCA_003645845.1 Fidelibacterota bacterium
CAGTACGATTTCTTCAAGGATTTCGATTATCCGCATTTCAACATCAGCGCCAATATCGATATAACTGAGGCTTTTCATTACACAAAAACGAAGAAGACTTCACTATTCAAAACAATCCTGTATGTGAGCATGAAAACGATCAATGCCATCCCGGAGTTCCGCACCCGGATTCGGGACAACCGCATCATTGAACATGATGTTATTCACCCGTCTTTCACCGTTGATGTTGAGGATAATCAATTCAGCTTCTGCAATGCCGATTACGATGAAGACGTCACCCGTTTTTTTCAAAATGCGGAAAACGCAATCCGGAGAGTCAGAGAAAATCCGTTTATTCAAAGCGATGTCACTCAGGATAATCGTGTTTACATCAGCTGTATTCCGTGGATATCCTTCACCGGCGTTATGCATCCGATCCACATGCATCCGGTGGATTCCGTCCCCCGTCTCGCCTGGGGTAAATACATTATCAATGATAATACGGTTAAATTACCCTATTCCATCCAGGCCCACCATGCCCTGGCAGACGGTTACCATGCGGGGCTGTTTTTCAAGCAATTTCAGGAAATAATTGATTATCCTGAAACGATATTTGCGAAATAGTTGACATTCTTGATTCTCATATCTCGTGTCTATTATCTCAAATCTCACTACCTGTATCTTCAAAAATCGTGACAATGACTGTGAAGTTGACTATATTTAGTTTGCAGCCGTAATATTTAATAACTGACCCGATCGGAAATGTTTATGAAAAAATGGATACTGATATTTCTGCTAACGCATGCAATCGCCGGAGCGCAGACAATGCCCCGGGAAATCCTCTTTATTCCCTGGAAGGCGGACTCCATGGGCAACGTTTATACGACACTTGATCCGGAAGGGCGCGTCGGACCGCAGAATTTCAAAGTCGATAACGGCTGTGTTTACCTTCTCGATCAACAGAACCGGGTCATCAATCAATATTCCGGCGGTCGGCTGGTTAATCGGCTCCCGGTGCCGCGCTCATGCCGGGATTTTATCATTCAAAATAACAATAGCTACACCTGTCTGGCGGACAATTCGATTATAAAATACAAGGACAGTAAACCGGTTGAAATAATTCGGCCATCGCGTTCTTTACCGCTGATTCGGAAAATCACGGAGCGCCGGGGCGAAATAATTGCCCTCAATCACAACGGAACAGCATCTAAAGTTAAAGACCGGCAATTAGCGAAGATCGGTAAAGCCGGCGAACCGGCCGATCGTAATCGCTACGAACTGAAAAAACTTTCCCGGGCAGCTGCACAGATAACAGTTTATGACGACAATGGAAACCTCCAAAAAGAAATCGATCTGGCCTTTGAAGATAATAATCTCGGATCTTTTAATCTGATTGGTGCAGATCAACAGGGACGCATCTTCCTTGATGTTGACCTGATTGTGCAGGAAATTCCCTTGCGGGTCAGGCGGGAGGTTAGAATTCTATCGGAAGATGGCACAATGCTGGGAAGAATCACTATTCCTTCCCATTACTATGCCATGATGTGGAACGATATGCGCCTGAGTGAAAATGGAATTCTTTACCACATGGTTTCTTCGGAGGATGGTATTCATATTCTGGAATGGGATGTTTCGCAGATAAACGAAGATGGTTTTCGGGGCGTATATCCCAATAAATATCAAAAATATCTGCATTATAACGATACCCTTTCCCCAGAACCCCTGGAAAAAAAAAGTCCCCTCAGTAAACCGGGCGCGTCGGTGACCCGGGCAGAAGCATTGGCGATTGGCGATACTTATGTCGTTCACAGCTGGACTGCGACAGCGGCCAATATTACCAACGGTTTAATCACCGATGCCGACGGCAATCAGCTCCGGACGCCTTCGTGGGTACAGGTTGGAAAGAATTACAAGGTGCCCTATAAATGGGGTGGATTCAATACATTGCCGGAGTATGACCAGGGATTGTCAGACGGAAAATCCGCCGGCGATAACGCAACGGCCGATGTCAGCCGGTTTGCCGTCGGGGTAGACTGTTCCGGCTTTGTTTCGCGCTGTTGGAAACTTTCGTCACATTACAGTACCCGCATGATGGATGATTATATCGCCCAGGCCTATTCTTCCTGGGAAGATCTGAAACCCGGTGACGCCATTCACAAACCGGGACATGTCCGTCTGGCGGTCAATAATAACCCGGACGGCAGCATTCTGGCCGTAGAAGCGGCCGGCAGCAGCACCGATTGGCGGGTTGACTATCGCACTTACAATTATTCAGCCCTTAGTGATTATACACCCCGCTACTATATCAACATGACCGGACCGGCTTTTCCCATAGCTCAGCCGGTATTATTATCGACAATGAATGATTCCAGAGCCCGTCTCACATGGTCTCTCAGCTCAAGTGACAATATCAGCGGAATCCGGATCAATTATTCGGTTGACGGCGAGAATTGGGAAACTCTGTTGGGCGATTCTCTGATTCCACCCGCTGTCACTGAATACGGCCGGGACTGGACCGATGGGCCGTTTTTTATTCAGTTGGAATCGATCAATAATGATGACGGAATTGCCGAGAGCCTCCCCTCCGATGTTTATGGATTTTATACACCGCCTTCCTGCACCGGTAAGGTATTAATTGTCGATGGTTTCGACAGGGATAACGGCAGTTGGGGATTACCCTATCACCCCTTTGCCGGTTGGATGGGAAAAGTCCTGGCGGAATTGAAAGTCTCTTTTGAGACGGTTGCCAATGAGACCGTCATTGCCGGTGATGTAAATTTGTCGGATTACCGGGCCGTTTACTGGATTCTCGGCGATGAAAGCACTGTCGATGAAACATTTTCCACAGCTGAACAGAGTCTTGTTGCTGATTACCTGAAAAACGGTGGCCAACTTTTTGTCAGCGGTTCCGAAATTGCATGGGACCTCTACGGGCAATCAGATGAAAGCGTAGCGGACAAAGCTTTTCTTCTGAATTATCTGCACGCTGATTATAAGGCAGATGATTCTGAAGATTACACTGTCAGCGGGACCACAGGCGGGATATTCGAAGGTCTGTCTTTCAGCTATGACGACGGCAATGATGGGATATACCAGGAGGATTATCCGGATGTAATTGCGCCGAAATCCGGGGCAGTTGCCTGCCTGAATTATTCCGGCAGCGCGGTTGCCGGGATTCAATTCGAAGGAACTTTTCCCGATGGTTCGGCATCGGGGAAGCTAGTCTATTTTGGTTTTCCCTGGGAAACCATTACCGACGGTTTTCAGCGAAAAAACGTCCTGAAAAAAGTGTCCGAATGGTTCGGATTTACCTGCGCCGGCATCGAGCCGGAAAATCCCATAATACCCCGGGAAATCAGCCTGAGTAACGGCTATCCGAATCCTTTTAACAGTCGGATTAATTTCAAACTGGACCTGAAAAAACCGGAACCCTTTGACGTTTATATTTACAATTCCAGGGGCAAACTTGTCAACCGGATTAATTATCCGGCAAAGGACCGGACGACTTATCTGCTGACATGGGATGGTCGTAGTAATCTTGGCGAGATTGTTGCGTCAGGCGTCTATTTTTTTCGGATTGTCGCCGGATACCAGAGTCAAACAAAAAAGATAGTATTTTTAAAATAAACGTGGAAATAATATGACCAGATTGACATTTTTAGGTGCGACAGGCACAGTCACCGGCTCAAAACATTTATTGGAAACCGACGGCAAGAAGTTTTTAATTGATTGCGGCATGTTTCAGGGTCTCAAGGAATTGCGGTTGCGTAACTGGGCAGAATTTCCGGTTGATCCGGCGTCGATTGACGCGATAATTTTAACTCATGCTCATATCGATCACTCCGGCTATTTACCCAAACTGGTTCAAATGGGATTCAAAGGAACCATATATGCCACTCCGTCAACAACCGATCTCTGCCGGATCATGCTGCCCGATTCAGCCCATTTGCAGGAAGAGGACGCCAAGTATGCCAACAAAAAACAGTTTACCAAGCATAAACCGGCACTGCCGCTGTATTTTCTATCCGATGCCGAAAATGCTCTGGATTTATTTGAATCGCTTCCCTATGGTAAAAAAATAGATTTGTCACCCAATGTCACCCTCTGCTACCGTGACGCCGGACATATTTTGGGGTCGGCCTTTGTGGACATTCGTATAAAGAATGGAGACGAAGAAAAACGGGTGCTGTTTTCCGGCGATCTCGGAAGACCCAATCAGCCGATTCTGCGTGATCCGCACACTGTTTTCGGGACCGATTACCTGATTCTGGAATCCACTTACGGTGATCGCCTGCACGGTGAAAGGGATCGGAAAGAAGACCTTGCCAGAGTCATTAATGACAGCTATGAGCGGGGCGGAGTACTGATAATTCCCTCTTTCGCAGTCGGCCGAACTCAGGAAATTCTGTATACAATTCGTGAGCTTGAAGAAGAAAAACGCATCCCGGTCATGCCGGTTTTCGTGGACAGCCCGATGGCCATTAATGCCACTACGGTATTTCAGAAAAATGCTCAGGACCATGATTTGGAATCCAAGGTGGCCGAGATTAAAGGCATTGATATCCTTAAAACAACCGACCTGCGGTTTGCCCGAACAGCTGAACAGTCCAAAGCGATTAACAGCATTGCCAGCCGGGCAATCATTATTTCCGCCAGCGGAATGGTCACCGGTGGACGAATACTGCATCATCTTTTCAACCGCCTGGCAAATCCAAAAAATACAGTTCTGTTTATCGGTTATCAGGCCGAAGGAACCCGGGGCCGCTCCATTCTGGAAGGCGCCGAAACGATTAAAATTCACGGTCAGCATATTCCGGTGAAAGCAAAAATTGAACAGATCAGCGGCTTTTCGGCTCATGCCGATTACAATGAAATCCTGGCCTGGCTGTCGAATTTCAATGAAGCCCCGAAAAATATCTTTATTGTTCACGGCGAGGCCTCACAATCTGCAGCTTTGAGCAAACGAATCCAGTCACGATTCAATTGGAACACCATGATTCCAAAATACCTGGAAAGTGTCACTTTGGACTGATCACATGCAGCTATTCGAAAAAGAGAATGCCAATCAACAAGCGTTATTACCGCCTCTGGCGGAACGGATGCGCCCAACGGTTATAGAGAACTTTGTCGGTCAGGAGCATCTGACCGGAAAAGGTAAAATTATACGGAAAGCGCTATCGTCCGGAGGAATCTTTTCCATGATTCTTTGGGGCCCGCCGGGTTCAGGCAAAACCACTTTGGCAAAGATAATTTCCCGGCAGATCGATGCCAGATTTTTTCAGCTAAGCGCTGTGTCGGCCGGGGTCAAGGATGTCCGCCAGATCATTGAACGGGCCGATATAAACCGACGGCAGGGTATAAAAACAGTTTTATTTATTGATGAGATTCACCGGTTCAATAAAGCCCAGCAGGACGCCCTGCTGCATGCGGTGGAAAACGGTTCTCTGGCTCTGATCGGCGCCACAACCGAAAACCCGTCTTTTGAGGTTATCGCACCGCTGCTATCCCGCTGCCGGGTATTAAAACTGAACACTCTGTCTGATGAAAACCTGGAAAAGATACTGTCACGGGCATTAAAGCACGATATTGTACTTCAGAAAATCGGGATTACGTTGAAATCGGAGGCAAAGGAATTACTGATTCACACGGTAAACGGTGATGCCAGGAAACTGCTGAACGCCATTGATATCTGTCTGCAATTGACCGATGCTAAAGAAAAACAGAAATTCGTTATCGACCAGGACCTGATCCGGGAGGCGTTGCAGCAACGTAAGCAACTCTACGATAAAAAGGGAGACTATCATTACGATGTCATATCGGCGTTCATTAAAAGTGTGCGCGGCAGCGATCCCGATGCGGCCGTTTACTGGCTGGCCGTGATGCTTGAAAACGGGGAGGATCCGCTGTTTGTAGCCCGGCGTCTGATAATTCTTGCCAGTGAAGATATCGGCAATGCCAGCCCTCTCGCACTCAGCGTAGCCACTTCCGGATTACAGGCAGTGCATGCTATCGGAATGCCGGAAGCAGCAATTGTTCTGGCTCAGATAACGAACTATCTGGCAGCCTCACCGAAAAGTAATGCTTCGTATCTCTCTCTGAAACAGGCCCGGAGCCTCGTTAGAGATGGAGATTTACCGGTTGTTCCCCTGCACCTCAGAAATGCACCGACGAAGCTGATGAAAGCCATGGATTACGGCAAAGATTATCGATATCCTCATGATTTTCCCGAAAATTTTGTGGACGAACACTATTTCCCGGAAGGAATGTCGCCCCGCCGTTTTTACCAACCTAAGGACAACGGTTCTGAAAAATACATCCGGAAACGCTTATCCAGACTCTGGCCGAAACGGTATAAAAATCCAACCGATGTATAATTGATGATATTTCCGTAAAAGACCTGTCTGTCCGGGGAAAATGACAGCGGGTATTAATTTAAGAATATAATAAACAATAATTAAGACAATATTTTAATTTAACGTTTTAATACTTTCAAGGTTGTCGATAAAAAAGTTGAATTTTATTATGCAGGACTTGATTTTTATTACAACACCCCGTAACTTTAGGCGTTATTTATAACTATAGGGGGCATATAGATGAAAAGAAAAATTGTAAGAGTCGGCGCAAGTTTGTGTATATTATTGCCCAAAGATGTTATTAAGACCATGGAATGGGATTTTGGTGATCCGATTGACCTGATTCTGGACGAAGAGAACGAAAAAGTCATTCTGCGCAATCCTCGTGAAGAAGACGAAAAGCAAAAGACATATCTTGAGGAGTTTGCCAAATTTCACGAGGATTATAAAGATGTGCTTCTGGAAATTGACCCCGAAGAAGAGCTGGTGAGGTAATCATGAGAAGAAAAATCATACGAGTCGGTTCCAGCCGTGGTATTTTACTCCCCCGGGAAGTAACCAAGGCTATGCACTGGGAATTCGGAACGGAAATCGATCTGGATGTCAATACTGATCGTAAAGAAGTAACTCTTAAGACCATTAAGGTAAGTTTGCCGGATGATTACAACCTGGAACACTTAAGAGGCATTGAAGAGCAGCTGAATCTGCATGCCGATGTGTTGGGAGGTATCGATGACTGACAATCAAAAGAAAGAACTGAAACTACTCTGTTTTGTCAACTGGATGGTTGCCAGGAAATTCGACGATGACTTTGGGGTGCGCGATCTTGATTCATTGAAAAGCGTTGTGAATTTGCCGGGTAATGGTTCACTGACCTGCTTTTTGGGAGAACGGTTATCAAACCGTAAAGATCTTTATTCGCAATTAGGCTGGTTTGTATATTACATGATTAGCGGCGAACCCTTTATCAGCAAAAACCGATCCGTTGTTTTGCTAATGCTGATCTGGGCGCTGAATTACTACCGCCTGGAATTTGATGTTGAAGCATTGACCGATTTTATCATTATGCTGGATCCGTTAAAACAGGGCAACTCGGATATTTCCCTGTGGCTTTCCAACAACTGCCGTTAAAATTACCTTTTATTTGGTTTTAATAAAAAGACACTCCTGTCAGGGGTGTTTTTTGCTTTATTAGGGAGGTGAATATGCATATATCCGAAATAATTGATGCCGCCAGAGGAGCGGCGCCGGTTGACTTGCTGATCAGAAATGTTCAGATTGTGAATGTCCTGTCTGCCGAAATAATTAAAACGGATATGGCGGTTTTTCAGGGTAAAATTGTCGGATTCGGCGACTATGATGCCCGGGAAGTTTTAGACGGGGAGGGTTTTTTTCTGGCGCCCGGTCTGATCGACGGGCATGTCCATTTGGAAAGTTCAATGCTGAGCCCGGCAGAGTTTACCAAAGCCGTCGTCCCGCTGGGCACAACAACCGCTATCGCCGATCCCCATGAGATTGTCAATGTTATGGGAATGGACGGTTTGAAATACATGTTGGATGCCAGCGCTGACCTGCCGCTTGAGGTCTATTTTATGATACCTTCCTGTGTGCCGGCGACTCACCTGGAAACCTCCGGAGCGGTGGTGACCGCCGATGATATGCTATCGTGGATCTCCCATCCAAGAATCCTGGGCATCGGTGAAATGATGAATTTTCCGGGCGTGCTTTTCAGCGTTCCCGAGGTTTTAGACAAGCTGCAGATCGCCGGAAAAAAGGTGATTGACGGCCACGCGCCCCTGCTGCGAGGGAATGATCTGTCGGCATATATCAGCGCCGGCATTCGCTCGGACCACGAAAGCTCCGATATCGATGAGGCACGTGAAAAGTTGCAAAAGGGTATGTTTCTGATGATCAGGGACGGCTCGGCAGCGCGGAACCTGAAAGATCTTTTACCGTTGGTAACGCCGTTGAATTCGCGGAATTGCGGCTTTGTCACCGATGACCGTCACCCCGATTTCTTGCTGGATTTCGGACATATTGATTCAATGATTCGGGACGCAGTGGCTTTCGGCATCGATCCGATTGTTGCTTTGCAAATGGCCACTTTGAACACCGCCCGATATTTCGGTTTGAAGCACAAGGGCGCCATCGCACCGGGCTATGATGCGGATTTCATTCTTTTTGACGATTTTGAGAATTTCTCGGTAAAAAAAGTCTTCAAAAAGGGTTTGCCGGTTGCCGAAAACGGACAAATTATAAAGTTGGCTGATTCTACAAAAATAAATTTTCCCGGAACAGTGAATATCAGCGATATTGAATTAACCGATCTGCAGATTAAAGCAGCCGGAAAAAAGATCAATATAATTGATATTGTGCCAAATCAGTTACTGACGAAAAAACTTGTCACCGAAGGGCGAGTTGAAAATTCACTGATGGTAAGTGATACTGAGAGAGATATTCTGAAAATTGCGGTAATTGAGCGGCATCATGCCACGGGAAATATTGGCCTTGGTTTTGTGAGGGGAACCGGTTTGAAATGCGGCGCCTTTGCTACCACGGTTGCCCATGATTCTCACAATATAATCGTGGTTGGTGTTGATGACAAAGATATCCTTTTCGCGATACAGGAAATCCGCCGAATGAACGGCGGTCAGCTGGTGGTCAGTAATCAAAAGATACAGGCGGCGCTGCCTCTGCCCATTGCCGGTCTGATGAGCAACTTGCCGCTGTCGGAAGTTCGTGAATCGATGGATGCCCTGAATCATGCGGCCCGTGGGTTGGGCTGTCATCTGGAAAATCCGTTTATGACGCTATCTTTTCTGGCGCTTCCGGTGATTCCCGATCTGAAATTGACCGATAAGGGACTGGTGGACGTAAATAAATTTGATTTTATTCCGTTATTTGCCGATTAGCTTCTTTATTTGAAACTTTCGAAACGGTTCATTTCGACATTTTTTCGTGTGGTGAAGGGATCAAATATTTGCCCGTTCATCGTCAAATACACACCGTGCGGGAGGGTCTGCACCGCCGCTACGGCGCAACCGATATTAAATGCGGCGTCGCTGTTTTTAAAACGAGCCGGTTGCATGGAACCGGTCAGAACGATGGTTTTATTCTGAATAACAGATAATGTTCTGGCGGTGTCGACCATGGTGTCTGTTCCGTGCGTGATGACAATTTGTTCATGTGGGTCCTGTGAGATTTTTTCGAGAATCAGTTGCCGGTCGCTTTCGTTCATATCCAGACTGTCTTTTTGCATGAGAGATTCCGTTTCATAGTCAAAGGATACATTGGCCTCCTGCAGGACTTCAACGATTTTCGGATCGCCCACCTGGTATGTGCTCTTTTGATCGAAATAGATTTTATCGATAGTTCCGCCGACGGTGAATATTTTGATTGTGCTCATGAATAAATCCTTCTTATCATTCTACGGCGCTTAATTTAGTACTAAAACATTAATTCGGAAACATTTCATAATGTGACGGAATTGTTTAATTTACTGAAAATATGTGAGGCTGTTATTCTATGAAAATGGTATTGAAGTTTGTTTGGCTTGTATGCGTGAGTTGGGTTCTTCTGTGGGCTGCAGATGAACAGCAGTTTGCCGATCTGGGTGATTTTACACTTGAAAACGGTCAGATCATTAAAGACTGCCGAATCGGATACAGGATACTCGGCGAGATGAATCCGGAAAAATCGAATGTCATTCTGTACCCCACCTGGTTTGGCGGCACCAGTGAAGATGTGAGCAGTTTGGTCGGCCCGGGCAAGCTTGTCGATAATACCGATTTTTGTGTGATCATCGTAGATGCGCTGGGCAATGGCGTCTCATCCTCACCGTCGAACAGTAAGAAGCAACATAACGAGAAGTTCCCGGTTTTTTCCATCCATGACATGGTGGAAACCCAGTACAAACTGTTGAATGATGTGCTGGGAATTCGGCATCTCTATGGGATTATCGGCGGTTCCATGGGCAGTTTTCAGGTATTCGACTGGCTGGTGAGCTATCCGGATTTTGTGGATAAGGTCTTGCCCTATGTCTGCTCTCCGGCGCTTACGTCCTATGACTTGTTGCGGCAGCAGATGGAATTGGAAATCATCGAAACGGCCCGTGATGCCCATTGTTCCGAGCAGAAAATTCAGCGTCTTACCAATATATATACGGACCTCTTTGGGCGCACACCGGAATATGTCGTCGAAAAATATCCGCTCGATGAATTTGAAGAATATTTGGGTAATTTCGATCGCGCCCCGTCGAAACAATTTACCTCATGGAACAGAGCCGGTCAGATCAGAGCCATGCAGCAGCACAATATTTTTCGCCGCTTCG
>QNCV01000065.1 GCA_003645845.1 Fidelibacterota bacterium
AGAATTTTATCCGTCATATTCATAGGAGTGTTTCTCATATTGCTGCGAATTTTAGTAATGAGATGAATACCACTGACAAACAACATACTGAATAATGATTGTGAAATATATCCTTTGTCACCGCAGAGTTTTCCCCGGATTTGTTTCAGCATCTTTCCGGCAACCAATGGCTGGCGATCATCGACATTGGCCTGAGCAATAACGAAATCTGATAATTTGCCCTTATTGTTGATACAGGCAATATCCACCAACTCCGTGGATTCTTACCATTGTGATGGTTTGGTTGCCCATATCGTTTCAACCAATTCTGAAACTTACTCATGGAAATTCCAATCAGGACGCAACGAATCTGTCCGACCGGAATTGGCCCCGGTTTTAATCGGATCGGGCAGACACTTTCAAGACAACCAAAACAATCATCAATCCGCCGATCAGCGCTCGCAATGACGGCACTTCATGTAAAAGGATACCCGCCAGGATAATTCCGTAAACCGGTTCCAAACAGGCGACAATACCCGCCGTGAATGCCCGAACCTTCTTCATACTCTGAATAAAAAGGGTGTGTGCCAGCGCGGTACAGATAATGCCCAGGATTACGATGTAACCGATATCTGTTCCTGACAGATCTTTCGGCGAATTCAGGAAAAACGGCATCAGAATTACAGACGCAACGCCATCTTGAAAAAAGGCAATAGTAAATGCTGAATAACGCTCGCCGTATTGCTTATTTAATATGGTCAAAATAGCGAAGCTCATCCCCGACAATAGTCCCCAGAACACACCTGCTGTAATTTGATTTTCAAATGAAAACTGCGGGACAATAATCACCAGACCCAATCCAACCAGGAATACATAAACAATGTCCCGTTTATTATACCGGCCATTAAAAAACAGCGGTTCAAAGATTGTCACAAAGACCGGAAAACTCGCATAGGTCAATAAACCGATTGCCACGGTGGATATCTGAACCGATTTGAAGAAGGTTATCCAGTGAAAAGCCAACAGCAGCCCCATAAAAGCAAAACCGAATATATCCCGTCGTCCGTGGAATTTTATCGGATTGCCCTGGAGTTTTATGATACAAAACAGTGCTATTGTTGCAAGACTGGTTCGCCCAAATACAATGACTACCGGCGGTTCATTAATCAATTTCCCAAACAGGCCGGCACATCCAAAAAGTAAAACAGCCAGATGGAGTTGAATAATTGAAGGATTCCGTTGATGCATTATTTTTCTTTTATCACGTCCCGAAAATTATTTTGGAACGTAATATTGAGAAACTTGCCTATCGCATATAATTCGCAAACCGGGAGCTATTTGTTACATTCCATTGTGACTTTTTGGTCAGTTTATCAGTTATAAATGCGTTGACATGATCGACCCGCCCTTCGATGGAGTCGTATTGCCAATTGGATTCAGGATGCCAGAAATCACGGTCTGTCATTGTCCGGATACGATTCAGTACGGCCGGTAAACCGCTGGGATCGTAGCCCGCTTTATATGCATAGATCACCCCCAGCATATCGGCCTCCAGTTCATAGGCGGTCTGTCTGCGGGATGTGGCGGCTTCAAACATCTGAAATGCCATTTGCTCAAGTTCCGAATCAGAAAATTCCGCCGGACTCTCGGCAGCCAGTTCTTCGAATGCATCTTCAGCCGCAATCTGGGTTGAGCGCTTCATAATCTCCGCATATCCGTGTTGCTGAACCACATGGGAAATTTCATGCCCCAGGACACAGGCCAGTTCGGCTTCATTGCGGATGATATCCAGCAGTCCCCGGGAAACGAAAATCATGCCGTTCGGCGCCGCGTAGGCCACCGGCCGACTATCCGCCAGAATATAGAACTTGAAGGAATGGTAATACAGAGGTGTATTCTCCACAACAAGATTACCAACCATATTTACATATTTCAATTTTTTTACATCATGCTCAAGCCCCTGTCCCGCAATCTGAGCTGCGACGGCAAAGCCCATTTTTTCCAGATAAGAATTAATCGCCGGATCGGGATTTTCAATTTTGATCCGCCGGTAGCGACGGCCGATTTTCTCCCTATCCCTGCCACGGTAAGTTTCACTCAGGAACTGCCGGTATTCGGCCGGTGTAAAGAACTGGCTATCCCACTGATCCAGAAAATTCAAATCGCCATCGCGATCTTGCAGATAGGTCTGAGCAAAACCCTTGACCGCCCCGCTGACTGATGCCTTGGAAATCAGCATAGGTCTGGACGATTGAATCAGGCTATTGTCACGGATACCGGAATTTTCACGATCCCTCTGAGAGAGCGCATTTTTCGAAATCCAGCCCTCCCGGGATTCCGCTCGGATCTTAACCCAGCCCGACGTCTCGCTTAAAATTGTTACAATTGCTTCTTTGACAAGAATACCAATTAAGGGGTAATAACTCCCGGGCCCCTGGCGAAACTGCGTATTTTCCTGTCGGATAACCGCTCTTTCCTGTGCAAAACTTATCAGCGCAAAAAGCAGCACGAGGCTAATGATCTTTTTCATTTCCTTCCCTTCAAAATTATTTTACGGTAATGTTAAAAATTCCGTTATCATCAATCAGGCCTGCATTCTTCAGCAACTGACCACAGCGGCTGATAAAAACCTGAGCCACCGGATCATCGGGTACGAGTTGGAGAATCTTCTCAAAATGGTTGCGCGCATCTTTGAAATTCCGCTGCCGGTAAAGATTCAGTGCTGTATTATGCAGAGACAGCATTTCCTTTGTTTTGTTGTCAACTTTTTCAATTTCATCGATAATCGTAAAAATTTTGAGAGCTGCGTCACGTCCTTTGACACGAATATAGTCGATTTCCCGGCAAACCATTCGGTCTTTGATTAATTGATAAGTTGATTCCGATATCAGATTTTGGGTTTTGTAAATTTTATTGACGCCTTCCAGCCGGGCGGCCAGATTCACCGTATCGCCGATTGCCGTAAAATCCATGCGGTTCGGTGAACCGATATTCCCCACAATCAACCGTCCGCTGTTTACTCCGACTCTGGTAACCAGATTAACCCTTTTTCCGGCTTTCTCAATGGTCATCTTTGATAAACTCCGGAAATCAACAACGGCGCGGGCGCTCTGAAAGGCATGGTCCTCACTTTCAATCGGCGCTCCGAAAATTGCCATAATTCCGTCACCGGTATATTTGTCCAGCATCCCGTTATTCCGAAAAATGATGTCTTCTACCTGCCCGAAATACTCGTTCAGCAGCTCCACGATCTGCTGAGGGGAAAAAAGTTCCGAGGTTCCGGTAAACCCCTGTAAATCCGTAAAAACTACGGTGGCCTCGATCTCTTTTCCGCCCATTTCCACATTTTCAGGATTTTGGGTCAATGTCTCCACCACCGCCGGATGCAGATAGCGATTGAATACTTTTTTAACCTGAGCCTTTTCACGTCCTTCAGTCAGGTAATTAACGACCAGAACGGCGATGACGGTCAGAATCAGAGCCAATTCGGACTGAATGACCGGAATAAATGTCAAATGGTATTGAAAAAAACAGATCGCTGCTCCCGGGGGAATCAGAAAAGCAATCAGCGAGACAATCGTGGCCCGCCATACTTTTAAACTCTGCCATGAATAGCACAACCACATAAGCAAAGCCAGGGCAAAAACTGTCCACCATTCGTTACTCATATGGTGAATATACTCACCCCGGACTATGTTCGAAAAAAGGGTCGCGTATATTTCCACACCCGGAAAAGGTTCCACCGGGCTGAAGGGTGTCGTCTTCAAATCCAGTAGCCCGGCAGCGGTTGCTCCGATGAAGACCGCTTTACCCTGAAAAAAATCGGCCGGAATCTCGGGTTCCAGTCCCATCATCTTCTGCTGACAGGCTTTCATTAACCGGGCAAAGGATACATATTGGAATGTATTCCCCGGACCACCGGGACCGTACCAAAATAATTCCACGCGGCCATCGGTATCAACCGGAACAGAATAATCGGCAACCCTTATACTCTGTTTATCCGCAGATATCAGGCTGTCACCGGAATAGGCCATCACCGCCGCAAGCGCCATATAGGGAACTATCCGGTTTTTATAGCGATAAATCAACGGTATCCGACGACAAACGCCATCATCGTCGGTTGAAAAATTAACGGCGCCGGGCATCAGCATGCTCTTTTGAAATAAGGGTATCGGAGCAGTCAGATTGGGGTAGTTTCTGATATATTTTCCCGGACCGACATACTGCGTTTCACAACGAAAAGCCTGAATCAACTCATTATTTGTGGTGTGACTCGAATCCTCCATCTGTGTAGCCAGAATAACATTTCCGGATTGTTTCAAGGCATCCGCAAAACTATTGTCAGAGTAACTTGCGCTAACGTTCAACCGCTCAATATCATTCGATGAAAACATAATGTCATAGGCAATTACCCTAGCGCCTGACTCATACAGATAATTATTGATGACAGCATAATATTCCCTCGGCCAGGGCCAGAGAATCCCATTGGTTTTTTCAAAGATATTCAGGCTATTCTGATCAATGGCCACGATCACGACTTCCGTCGGTCGGATGCTATGGTGAAAATTTCTGTACATCAGATCAAAAGCCTGTCGTTCCCAGCGTTTCACCAGCGCTGTTCCGGCGGCCAATAAAATCACCACACAGGTCAATACCCCGATTAAAACGGAAATCAGCCAACGTTTCGTCTTTTTTGAGATGGTTTTAATTATTCAAGCAACTCCCACTCAAGATTCCAGCGCCATTGGTCGAAATAGAGGTTGCCCTCATCCCATTCCGCCTCACCCCGCTGAGAATCGATTGTCTCCGATCGGACAAATTTCTTTTCCGGGCTGAAACACCGGGAATAATCATCATTGAAAATCAAACGATAACTATCCATCCCGCTTAGATAGAACCACTTCAGTTGCTCATCACCGGTTTTCCGCATTCCGTAAGTCACATCCATGGGCACCCAGCCATAGGGTTCGAAATAGATTTCACCCCAGTCGTGCATACTGTCATCCGGAGGTTGAAACTCCCAACCCGATTGCCATTTACAGGGAATCCCGTTCAGACGACACAGAGTCATGAATGTGAGCGTCTGCATCCCGCAGTCGCCATGACGGTTCTCGATGACATACTTCGGAATATTAAAAAAGGTGGAGTATTCACGCGCCGAGGCCCAGGTAATGTTGGTATCAACCCAGGCATATAATTTCCGGGCAATCAGGTAAGGATTTTTTTCATTGCCCACTATCGATTTTGACAACTCTCTCAGAGTGTCCGAAAACTCAATGTGAGGACGACGTTCTTTGATATACGGAAGTAATTCTTTCTTATTTTTCACCGGAACAACTTTTTCCGGATCAATCGAAACATAGACGCCGCGGGACATAAAGGTGTATTCAACGAAAAATTCCGTCGTTTCAGTGCCATTGGAAGGTTTCTCAAAATAGATTGTCCGCTGCAAATTGCTATTATCGGCCAGCCGATAGTCCGCCGGCTCGGTAGCCAGAATTTGAATGTCCGTCTGGCGATTTTCGATTTCCCGGGGAAAGGGAATCCAGCAGCGGATGATCCGGCCTTCGGGTACCATATTTTCCTTTACCGTCAGGCTCTGTTTAATCTTCATTTTTACCGGTTTGACATAGTTATTCCCGGTTTTTTCCACCTCCCTTATTATTGAAGAAATATGTTCATCCAGGGGAAATTCTTTAGCCTTTTTGCCCTCACCGCGCTCTTTATCGAGTTTTTGTTTAATCGCTTTTAGACTGGAATCAAGACGAAAAAGGTTGTACTGAGCGTAGTTAAAATAACGCTTCTCTCCATCGATAATCTTGTATTCCAGAGAATGCTCCTTCTCCCATCGTCTCAAATCCTGATTGGTAAGCTCCGGGTAGTACTTTTTCACATACTCAATAACCTCAGATTCCGTCAGGGTAAAATCCTTTTCAATCCGGTCCATTTTGACCAGTAGCATTTCCAGGTGCTGCCTCAGATTCGGCGACAGGTAATCATTCATTGATAAATCCTGTTTAATTAACTTGCGTGCTTCCTGAAAATCGCCCTTTGCAATCATCTCGGTATAGGATATTTTTTTTGAACAGGAAAAAAAACCGGCCACTACCAATAAAACCAATAAAATTTCCACAGTAAACACAGCCTGTTTCATAATTTGAATCTCCATTGCATCAACTGTTATCCTGTATCTTTTCGACAAATTAATCAATTTTGGATGAAAATAAAATCCTATTTCCATTTACGATTTCAAATTAAAGTATTTTGATAAAAGGGTTTAATGCTTTTCGGATTCAGCGGTCTTCACCGGTCAGGAAGTTCAAAGTTCAAAGTTCAAAGTGCAAAGTTCAAAGTGCAAAGTTCAAAATGTGTCCGTGGTAGCCTTTTGTCTCGTCAATTTTCCCTTTTGCGAAGGAAATTGTCGGTAATTTTTGTAACTGGTGTCTTTTTCTGACAGGGAAAAAAGCACGAACAACAGCAGGCGATCTGTCCTCTTTTTACAGCTGACCTCACCCCATTTTCAGAAATAAATTGGTAAAATCCGTGAACCTTAAGCATTGAACCATTGTGTTTTCCCACAGGATTTTACATGTATCGGCGTCTGGTGGGATATTTCGATACCGGCTGTCTGGCACAGCTTTTGTCCAAAACATAAGATGCATTCTGTCGTAATTCAATTTCGAGAGGTACAATGAGTCGAATTCAACAACATCCGGTTCTGAAAATTCCCGAAAATAGAAAAATAGTTCACTTTTTTTTCAAAGGTAAAAAATTGACCGGCTATGAAGGTGAAGCCGTTTCTTCGGCATTGATTGCGAACGGTATTCATGTCTTCAATATTCATTCCAGGGGTGATACACCTCAGGGATTGTTCTGTGCCAACGGTCAATGTTCACACTGCACGCTGATCATTAATGGTCTTCCGTTGAAATCCTGCGTTACTCCTCTTGAAGAGGGGATGGAGATTTACCCCTTAGTCCATCTTCCGGAAATCCCCATCGATGATCATCCTCTTGGTAAGCATGAAAAAATCGTTGAGGTCTGTGACGTCCTGGTTATTGGTGGCGGCCCTTCCGGTTTGACGGCCACAATCGAATTGGCAAAAATGGGTTTTAATGTCTATCTGGTTGACGATAAGGCCAAACTCGGTGGGAAATTGCTCCTGCAGACTCATAAGTTCTTTGGTTCCATCGAAGACTGTTACGCCGGAACACGTGGCATTGACATCGCGTCAAAACTCGAAAAAGAATTACGGCAGTATCCCAACGTCAAAATCCTTACAAACTCCTCGGTCGTGGGAATTTTCAAAGATCAAAAGGCCGGCGTTTTTGTCAATAACCGGCAATACGTGATTATTGATTTCAAGGGGCTCGTAGTTTCGCCTGGCGCTCGGGAAAAGTCATTGATTTTTCCCGGTAACAATCTGCCCGGCGTTTACGGGGCCGGCGCTTTTCAGACATTGGTTAACCGTGATCTTGTCCACTCATCGGACCGGGTTTTCATTGTCGGCAGCGGCAATGTGGGGCTGATTGCCGCTTATCACGCCCTGCAGGCCGGTATTCATGCTGTCGGAATTTGTGATATTCTCGATAAAGTATCCGGTTATAAGGTACACGCCGATAAAATCCGACGTATGGGTGTTCCGATTTACCTGAATCATACCGTTCTCTCCGCAGAGGGTAATGAAAAAGTCGAGCGCATCACGATTGCCCGGGTTAACAAGCAATTTCAGCCGATTCTCGATACAGCAAAGACATTTGAGGTTGATAATTTACTAATCGCAGTCGGCCTTACGCCGGTGGATGAATTTTATGATATGGCGGTGGACTTCGGATTTAAAGTCGTCAAGGCCGGAGATGCGCAGGAAATTGCCGAAGCATCGTCAGCAATGTTCGGTGGTCGGATTGCCGGTTTACAGATGGCTGAAATGCTGGGTAAAAAGGTTACCATCGACGGAAGCTGGAATCGGAAAGCCGAGGTTTTGAAGAGTAAACCGGGCAAGATCTACGCTCCGGTGAAAGTTAAACTCACCGAATCCTTTCAGCCTGTCATCCGCTGTGACGAAGAGATTCCCTGCAATCCATGCACTTCGGTCTGCCCGGTAAATGCCATTCAACTGGAGAAAAAACGCGGAACCATCATGGACATTCCGCGCTACTCCGATGCCTGTACTGGTTGCGGACTATGTGTCCTGATCTGCCCCGGTCTGGCCATTACCCTGGCCCGCAAACTGGATGACGAATATGCCGAAGTTGTCTTACCCCACGAATACATACCTGATTTCAAGGTTGGTGATGTAATTCCCGTTACGGATCAGACGGGTCATTTCCTCGAGAATGCAGAGGTTATAAAAATCCGATATAATAAGAAATACAAGACTCATCTGATCCATGTAAAATCGACACTTGAAAACGGTCAAAAAATATGCGGTATCCGGGTTCAGGACCCGGAAATTGCAAAACCGAAAGAAGTGCCGTCTTTCGAATATCTTCCCGTAAATGGTATTGTCTGCCACTGTGAAATGGTCAGCGTGGGCGAGATAATTGATTACATCAGGGAACATAACATCCGGGATGTCAATCAGTTGAAACAGATACGCGTGGGAATGGGTGCCTGCGGAGGTAAAAACTGTTCGGTGCTGCTCCCCCGCGTTTTTCAAATGGCCGGAGTGAATTGGAAAGAGGTAACTCCCGGAACAAAACGTCCTCTGAGTGTCGAAATCCCAATGGCCGCCCTGATTAACGAAAAAACCACGGAATAATTCATGCAAAACTACGATGTTATTATTATTGGTGCCGGTAGTATCGGAGTACCGTTAAGCTATAACCTCGCCAAAAAAGGGTTATCCGTACTGGTTCTGGAAAAACTCCAGTCCGTCGGACGCGGACAAAATCGTTCGGCGATCGGTGGAATTCGTGCAACCCATTCCGATCCGGCGAAAATCACGATTTGCCGTAGAACCATCGATATCATATCCCACATGGAAGAAGAACACGGTTATGATGTTAACTGGATTTCCGGCGGTTATCTTTTTCCGGTATACAGTGAAACAGATGAAGTCAATCTGAAAACCCTTTTGGAATTCCAGAAACATTATGAACTCCATATTGACTGGATTGGCGCCGAAGAGATTGAAAATCTCGTACCCGGGATTAACACCGAAAAATTACGCGGCGGGACCTTCTCGCCAGATGATGGTTCCGCCTCTCCCCTGAAAGTGATTGACGCCTTCTACATGCTGGCTCAACAGCAGGGTGTGGATTTTCACTTCAATGAAGAGGTCACAGGTTTCGAAACCCATTCCAACCGGATTGACGTTGTCATAACAAACAAAACAAAATATCCGGCCGGTCTGATAATTGACGCCGCCGGTGCCTACTCCCGGGAACTGGGCGCTCTGTTGAATCTGGATGTTCCCGTTTACCCCGAGTCCCATGAAGCGGGAATTACGGAGCCTGTCCGGCGATTTTTCGAACCGATGATCGTCGATATTCGCCCCGAAAAAGGGTCGGCCAATTACTATTTTTATCAGAATGCCGATGACCAGGTTGTTTTCTGTATCACTCCCGATCCAAAAATTTCCGGAACCGATACGGACTGTACCTCGGTGTTTCTGCCACAGGTTATCAAACGAATGGTGAATCTCTATCCCCGCCTGCGTAACCTGCGAGTCCGGCGCACCTGGCGCGGTCTCTATCCAATGACGCCGGATGGTTTTCCCATTATCGGTTTTAGCAAAAAATATCAAAACTACTTTCTCGCTACCGGCATGTGCGGTCAGGGATTTATGATCGGGCCGGGGCTGGGAGAAATTCTGGCTGATTTGATCGCCGAAAACGATGTTACATATAAAGATATTCTGAAACCACTGACTTTGTACCGCAGTTTCAGCGGCGAAGAGGTGTTGAAATAGGGTTATCCCCAAAATTTTAGAACACCTGAAACCTTAATGCAGACCGTCACAACGCAGGAGCATCGTGACGAGAAGTAAGGTGTGATGTGCTCTCAAACCTTCCGAAGCTTGCACCACAGTAAAAGAGACTTATTAATCTCACCGCGCCGGGCAGGCAGCTTGGCAGCGGAGAAAGGATGAAGAAAAAAGCGTCGGAGCGGAACTCCGGATTGAATGGAATATCCGGAGATGTAAGACCTGGCTTATCACGGCGGGTCGGGATGAGTTAAGTCGAAACTAAAGGCAAGGGTGCTTTTTCAACATCGATTTTGTCCAATATCCCTCTAAACTTTTCAGAAGCGCCTCCAATTTTC
>QNCV01000066.1 GCA_003645845.1 Fidelibacterota bacterium
AAGGTTCGAGTCCTTCCCGGGGTACTTCTTCCAAGAATGTGTATAAGCCGGTCATTGCTAAATTTCGGTAAGAGTCCATTTTTCTTGACAAGAAAGATGGTAGAATAACAGCCTCTTAATCTGACGGTTGAAGGTTCCCTCATCGGAGGTCCCTGCGGGAGAGTCCTTCCCGGGGTACTTCGCTTTCCGACGATAAATCAGGCACTTACAGCACATTTAAAAAATGGCAGAAATGGTCAGAATTGGACAAAAGTAGAATTGAGACCATATTACAGTCGGTATGACAACACGCTGTATTTTCAATATAACATTAACAGTTTTGAATTCATTCAGAAGATTCTTCGAATGCCGGGTTTTCATTATCCCGGCAAAAATATATTAATCTTACTCAACACAGGAATATTATCCAAGTCGTTAAAGATACCGGTTGACATGTAAAATATTATTGATTATTGCATAATTAACAATAAATAATGAAAAGACCAGTACAAAACTACCCTAATGCCCAGCGTCTATCTGCCTGAACAAGCCCTTTGAGCGGATGCCGGAAAGCATGGTGGCCTTCGGCTGCATTCCGGACGGCGCCGCTCAAGGGCAGCGTTGCTACAAAACAAGTAAAATCTCATCTGTTTTTTGAAAACTGGGCATATAATTTTGTGGGGTTACTGGTTAAATCAAGTAAAAGTGAGCATCTATTCCGTGTTCCAGGTGTACGTGTCCTTTCAAGGTTTAAATATGAACTGTCGGATAAATCCTACACTGGATCACTTTTCAGGCCACTCTTACTTGCGTGAATTGATTCTTGAGATGATCAAATCTGCTAATGTTCTGATTTGTTGGAAAGCCAGGACTGTGAATCCAATCTGTTAGCGGCGATAGTCTGGCACAATTGAAAGTGTTCTGGCTGAATGTTAATGTGGATGGAATTGAAAAGAAAAGTTGCTGGGATCAGTGAGATGTTCTCGGGCGTCTGCTTTTTTTTAGTTACTTCCTAATTGCATCAAAACTTGGCAAAATTTGTTAAAATCTTGAATTGGGAAACGCAGACGGAATAATATATTTCACATGTTATTGATAATTAAGGAGTATGGATTTTTAATGTTTTTGTACCCCGAGCAGGACTCGAACCTGCAACCCTCTGCTTAGAAGGCAGATGCTCTATCCAATTGAGCTATCGGGGCACTTGTCAAATATTAGTTGAGACGGCTCTGCGTAGATTTTTGTCGGGGTGGAGGGATTTTCCCGGCGGGACTCCTCTGGAGGAACCCCCGGCTTCCTGCCTTCGGATAAAAGCCAAGATATTTACCCCGACTGCTCAGTTTTCAATACGTCGGGGTGGAGGGATTTGAACCCCCGGCTTCCTGCTCCCAAAGCAGGCGCGCTAACCGGGCTGCGCTACACCCCGAATAATCACCATTTTAAAAGCCTGCTAAGTTATTCGACAATGGAAATAAAGTCAAGATTAAAAAGGTTCTTGCCTTGTTGACAAAGTATGTAAAAAAGTGTATCTTAAAACGATTTATGCGAATGTTGGCTTACCAGAAATACTTAAACCCAGAAGGTTACCGGAATGGCGTCCGATTCAAATCGAGCATTAAGTAAGTATCTGGAAGAGATTGGGAAATATAATCCCTTAACTCCTGAGGAGGAAATTGAACTTGCTCAGCGGGTTAAAAAAGGTGATCAGGTAGCGTTGAAGAAACTGACTGAATGCAATCTGCGCTTTGTGGTCAGTGTTGCCAAAGATTATCAGGGTCAGGGATTGCCGTTGACCGACTTGATCAACGAGGGCAATTTGGGGCTGATCAAGGCCGCGGAGCGTTTCGACGAAACCCGTGGATTTAAATTCATTTCCTATGCGGTCTGGTGGATTCGCCAGTCAATTTTACAGGCACTTGCAGAACATTCGCGCATTGTCCGTTTGCCGTTGAACAGAGTCGGCACGATTAGTAAAATTACCAAAGAGGCTGAAGTCCTGGAGCAACAGTATGAGCGGGCGCCCAGCCAGGATGAGATCGCCGAGGGTCTGGATATGCGCTCCAATGAAGTATCCGATGCGATTCGCATTAGCCGTAGGCACCACTCGTTAAATGCACCTTTTCGGGAGGGTGAGAAAAATTCCCTGATCGATGTGATCAGCGACGGCGCTCAACCCACACCGGACTACCAGTTAATGGGGGAATCGCTGAAGCAGGAAATCCGGGATGCTCTGAGTACATTGAAAGAGCGGGAGCGGGATGTGATAAAAATGTATTTCGGAATCGACCGTGACTACGCTCTGACATTGAACGAAATAGGAGAGGAATTCAATTTAACACGTGAGCGGGTTCGTCAGATAAAAGAAAAGGCGATTCGCCGTTTAAGACATAAATCTCGTAGTCGGAAATTACGGGCATATTTAGGATAACGAACATTAAACTTAAGGAGAATTATGGTTCAGGTAACCGTCAGAAATAACGAGCCTCTGGAAAAAGCATTGAGGCGCTTCAAGAAGAAATTTGAGAAGGCCGGTATTTTGAAAGATGTCAAAAAGAATGCACACTATACCAAACCAAGCACTGAAAGACGTTTAAAGCGCGCCAAGGCATCAAAGCGCAATGCCCGTAATGCCCGTATGCAAAGACGCTGAATTATGGAACGCAGAGGTTCAATGTTAAAAAACCCACCTTCAAAGGTGGGTTCATACTGTTGGGAGATTGAATGGTAATTGAGAGTCTTTCCGGTGTGCGAGGTTATGATTCGGAATTGACCGATGAATTTGTGCAGGCCTATGCGTGGGCCTTTGCGGAAATTTGTCCGGCGGGGAAAATCCTGGTTGGACGGGATACCCGCCAAAGCGGAGTCCGCATTAAAACCGTATTAACGGATGCGTTGAAACGTGCCGGAAGAGCCGTAACCGACTTGGGAATTTGCCCGACACCGACGGTCCAGTTTGCCGTTGAAGATCAAAAGGCTGCCGGCGGGATTGTGATTACCGCCAGCCATAATCCGCTGCCATGGAACGGTTTGAAGTTTATCGGCAGTGACGGCATATTTCTGGATGTTGAAGAAATGCTTCAACTGAAAACCCGGCGCATGGAAATTCAAAAAAAGCCTCCACAGATTGAATCGGGCAACGGATCGATTGAAAAATATGCTTATGTCGTCGATGATCATATCGAATCAGTTCTGGCGCTGCCCTATCTGGATGAAGATTTAATTTGTAAGAGCTGTTTTAAAGTGGTCGTCGATGCGGTTAACGGCGCGGCATACCGGGCGGTTCCGGAATTGTTACACCGGTTGGGATGCGAGGTGATTGAGTTAAATTGCCATGCCGATCGACCCTTTCCGCGAAATCCCGAACCCTTGCCGGAAAATCTGGCGGAGCTGAACAAGGCCGTCATTGACAATCGGGCGGATTTGGGGCTGGCTATAGACCCGGACGGAGACCGTCTGGCGATTGTTTCGGATTCAGGTAAACCCATTTCGGAGGAATACACCCTTGTTCTGGCTGAAATACTGGTTTTATCCAAATTTCCAAATCTGGATCAAAAAGTCGTCACAAACCTCTCGACCACAATGGCGGTGGATGATATTGCTGAGAAATACGGCGCATCAGTTATTCGGACTCCCATCGGCGAAATTAACGTCGCTAAAAAAATGCGCGATATCGATGCGGCGATTGGCGGTGAAGGCAATGGAGGAGTTCTTTTACCCGAAGCCCATCTGGGACGTGATTCGCTGGTGGCGACGGCTTTAATTTTACAGTTGCTGGCAGAGGAACAGCGACCGTTGTCGGAAATGCTGAAAGATATTCCCCGTTACGAGATGATTAAGATTAAAGTGCCCCGGGGTAATTTGGAATTGGATGATATTTCAGAGGATTTGAAAAAATTATCAAATCCTGAAGAATACGATTTTCAGGATGGCATTAAGCTGATCTGGAAAAATCGCTGGGTACATCTACGCCCGTCGAATACAGAGCCAATTATCCGGATTTATGCGGAAGCAGAGACTGCCGAAATTGCCAGAGATGCGGCGAATCCCTTTATCGAATATTTTAATCAGTTATCTGCAAAGGATTAAATGAGATGAAAAAGATAGATACAATCGTTTCTGTTGACAAGGTTAGGGCAAATATAGCCGGTGTCATTGATCATACACTGTTGAAAGCCGATGCTACGCTTACCGATCTGGACAAACTATGTGATGAAGCAATTAAGTATTCTTTTGCGGCGGTCTGTGTGAATCCTGCGAATGTTGCCTATTGTGTAGAGAAGCTGGGAAAGAGCAAAATTCCGGTTGCCGCTGTTATCGGATTTCCTCTGGGAGCAAACCATATCTCCTCTAAAATGATCGAGACGGAGTTTTGTGTTGATGATGGCGCGACCGAGTTGGATATGGTTATCAATATCGGGATGCTGAAATCCGGAATGGAGGAATATGTCTTTCAGGATATTCAGGCCGTCGTTGAGGCGGCTAAGGGTAACATTGTTAAGGTTATAATCGAGACGTCTTTATTGACGGATGAAGAAAAAATCAAAGCTTGCAAACTTACGAAAAAAGCCGGCGCTAATTTTGTTAAAACTTCCACAGGATTCAGCAAAGCCGGGGCAAAAGTCGAAGATGTGAAACTGATGCGTGGTGTTGTTGGTGATAAATTGGGTGTAAAAGCATCCGGCGGAGTCCGCTCCTTTGAAGATGCAATTAAAATGATTGCCGCCGGTGCCAATCGAATTGGAACCAGTTCGGGTGTTAAAATCGTGCAGGAGTCCGGACAAGATTGAATGACTGGATTCCCATTGAGAAAGACAAAAAACATATCGCCCGGGAGCGGGCAAAGGCCAAAGAGCTGCGTAAAAGTCAGTGGTGGCAAAACAGGCTGAATGAGGGGATCTGTCATTACTGCGGAAAGAAATTTCCCAGAGATGAACTGACCATGGATCATATCGTGCCGATTGCCCGGGGCGGCAAGAGCACGAAGGGCAATGTCGTTCCCTGTTGCAAGCAGTGCAATAACGATAAGAAATATCTTACCCCGGTAGAGATGCTGTTGCGAAAGAAATCACCGGAATGAGGGTTTTTTTCTAACCGCAAAGGCGCAAAGAACAACGTTATTATGTCATCCTTGCTCCGTAGCCCGGTTTTTGTTTCGCCGGGAGCTTACTCCGGACGTTTTTATCGCAATTTCCAATCAAACTTGCATCATATAGTATTCGAGAGCACGGGCAGGATGACAGAACTTTAACAGATTTAATCGGAGAATTTCCCCAGGCTTGCCTCGGGGGAGGTTCATTTCGTGAAAAAAAAATGACTGAATTAAGCTGTAAAAAGTTGTTACCGGCTGGTGAGTTAAATTCATTTACGTGTAAACATTGAGATTATTTTCCAAGATATTCCGGATATATTGTGGCAAATGGATCCGAATAAAAACTCTATAAACGGATAATAGTTGAGAAAATTGTGCCATACAATTTAAAAAAGATGTAAATTCGACCATGAGTTTTTTGGTTTTGGAAAAGGTTAGTTGAAAATGAGAGAGAGGCGTCTCGCGCGTGAAATAGCGCTGCAAGCCATGTATGCCCAGGAAATATCCGGGGACAGTATCAAAGTTGTCGAAACCAACATTATTGACAATTCGGAAGAACTTCCCGAAGAACTGAAGTCCTTTGCCCGGCAGATATTTCAATCCACGACCCTTCATAAAAAAGAATTAGACCAATACATCAAAGCCAAGTCAGAGAACTGGGATTTTGAACGAATTGCCGTGATTGACCGTTTGGTTATCCGAATGGCTATCTGCGAGTTTCTGTACTTCGATGATATTCCACCCAAGGTATCCATCTCCGAGGCCATCGAAATTGCGAAAAGGTTCTCAACGGACGACAGCAGCGCTTTTGTAAATGGCATACTCGATGCCGTTTTACATATGATCGCCGAGGAATCCGGTATTCCCAGACAGGAAGAATAGGCATCGGAAATTCTTTTTCGTCAACGATTGATAAATGTAATCGGACAAGATGAATTAAATCTCTTTTAATATCATTTCCATAAAGAAATAGGACTGGAGCAATATGAATATTGGATCGTGGTTGACATCGATTTTTGGGACATCTTCGGAACGTGAAATCAAAAAGATTCTTCCCCTTGTTCAGAAAATTAATGAAATCTACCCGACATTAAGCGATAAATCCATTGAGCAGCTGCGGGCCCGCACAGCGGAGTTCAGGCAGATGGTCGCCGAGGCTCGTGAAGCGGCCGAAAATGAATTGGCGGAGTCCAATCTTGATCGCAGTGAAGTCAGGAAAAGAATAATTGCTGCGGAAAATGATGTGCTGGATGAAATTTTGCCCGAAGCCTACGCCATGGTAAAAGAGGTTTGCCGGCGGTTGGTTGGGCAGGAATGGAATGTTGTCGGGCAGAAAATTCGTTGGGCAATGATTCCCTATGATGTGCAGTTGATCGGCGGTATTGTTTTACATCAGGGAAAAATTGCCGAAATGAAAACCGGCGAGGGAAAAACACTGGTGGCCACATTGCCTGTTTATCTGAATGCACTGACAGGGCGGGGTGTTCATCTTGTTACGGTAAATGACTATCTGGCGCAACGTGACAGCGAATGGATGGGGCGAATATATACCGAGTTGGGATTGACTGTCGGATGTATTCTGAACAGTATGGACAATGAACAACGCAAGGAGATGTACAGCCGGGATATAACCTATGGTACCAATAATGAATTTGGGTTCGATTACCTGCGGGATAATATGGCCATTTCGGTTGAGGACCAGGTGCAGCGTGAGTATTATTATTGTATTGTCGATGAGGTCGATAATATTCTCATCGATGAAGCCCGGACGCCGTTGATCATTTCCGGACCGGTATCCAGCTCCCGACACGAGAAATTCGATAAATTGAATCCGGCGATTGCCAGCCTGGTACGCAGTCAGCGGGATAATGTCACCCGGATACTGTCGGAATTACCGGATACATTGGAAAATGTCAAAAAGCCCGAAGAGTTGGCGCGGAAACTCTATGTCGCATCTCAGGGAATGCCGAAAAACCGGCGATTGCGAAAGCTACTGGAAGATTCCGACTATCAACGCCTGCTACAGCAGGGAGAACGGGAGTTTCTGCTTCTCACCAATTCCAAGACCGGTCAGACTATAAGCCAAGACGAATTCTTTGAAGATTTATATTACTATGTTGAAGAGAAGCAGCACAATATTACCCTGACGCCGAAAGGCGAAGAGAAACTGGCTTCGTTACTGGGCATCAAGATTGAGGAATTGATCATTCCCGATCTGGCGGAGGAATTTGTTAAAATCGATGAAGATCCCAATCTGACCGACGCCCAGAAAGAATCGAAGAAAATGGAGATTGATCAGAAGCACTCAGAAATCTCCGACCGGTTTCACAATATTTCCCAGCTGTTACGGGCGTACACTCTCTATGAAAAAGATGTCGAATATGTCGTTCAGGACGGAAAAGTCCTGATTGTCGACGAATTCACCGGACGGATTTTGCCGGGCCGGCGATACAGCGACGGACTGCATCAGGCGATTGAGGCCAAAGAAAGGGTTAAGGTCGAAGCGGAAACTCAGACTTTCGCAACTATTACAATTCAGAACTATTTCCGAATGTATGATAAACTGGCCGGTATGACCGGAACTGCTTTGACGGAAGCGGCGGAATTTGATGATATTTATAAACTTGGTGTCGTAGCAATTCCCACCAACAAACCCTGTGTCCGGCATGATTATGAAGATCAGGTTTATAAGACCCGGCGGGAAAAATACAATGCCATCCTCAATGAAATCGAGGATTCTTATCATCGTGGGCAACCGGTTTTGGTGGGGACTATCAGTGTCGAGGTTTCCGAGACGATCAGCCGGATGCTCAAGCGCCGGGGCATACCGCACAATGTTCTGAATGCCAAACAGCATAAACGGGAGGCGGAGATTGTTGCCCGGGCGGGTGAAAAATCTGCGATAACCATTGCGACCAATATGGCCGGTCGAGGAACGGATATTAAGCTCGGCGAAGGTGTTAAGGAAGTTGGGGGTTTGTATATCATTGGGACTGAGCGGCACGAATCCCGTCGGATTGATTTGCAGCTGCGTGGGCGAAGTGGTCGGCAGGGTGATCCGGGAGCGTCACGGTTTTTTCTGTCGCTGGAAGATGATCTGATGAGGCTTTTCAATTCCGAACGGATTGCGTCAATTATGGACAGGATGGGAATCGAAGAGGGACAAGTCATTACTCACCCGATGGTTACCCGCTCGATTGAACGGGCTCAGAAAAAAGTTGAGGGTCGTAACTTCAGCATCCGAAAACATCTTCTTGAATACGATGATGTCATGAATCAGCAGCGCGAGATAATCTATGACCGTCGCAATTATGCCCTGAAAGAGGATAATATCAAGGACGAAATTTATGATATTCTCGAAGAGTGGGCCGGTGAACTGGTTGACAAATACATCGATCCGAAATTGCTTCCCGAAGAATGGAATTGGGATAATCTGAGGACGGAACTGAGGAATACGTTGGGAATTGATCTGAATCCTGATGAATTATCGAACGTTCATGAGACCAATGTTGCTCAGGAAATCATCCAAAGGGCGAAAGATTATTACGAGCGGAAAGAGCAATATCTGGGTGCCGAGCAGCTGCGCTATCTGGAAAAATTTGTAATGCTCAGAACCATTGATGAAAAATGGCGGGACCACCTCTATTCCATGGATCAGTTGAAAGAGGGTATAAACTGGCGGGCCTACGGTCAGAAAGATCCGTTGCTTGAATATAAGGGCGAAGCCTATAAAGCCTTTGTTGAAATCATTGATGAAATTAACAAAGAATCATTACGCATGTGTTTCCGTGCTCAATTTGGCGGACCGCCTGTGGAACAGCAGCTTCGCCGTCCCCAGCGTTTTCAGATGCAGCACGAGGATTCCACCGGATTGGGATTGGCCGCCGGAGCCAGTCAGCAGCAGGAACTCCGGCGGATGCAATCCGACGACCGGCCCCGGAAGCAGGCGCCGGTACACGTGGGGAAAAAAATCGGACGCAATGATCCCTGTCCCTGCGGCAGCGGCAAAAAGTATAAAAAATGCCATGGAGCAAATCTTTAAACAGGCGATTGCTTCTGTTATTATTTTCCTTTTAACTTTTTTCGGGCGTGTATTTGCGGTATCCGAGGTTTCGCTGGTGTCATCGGCGGTTGCCCCGGGTGATACGGTTGAGATTCCGCTGGTTCTGTCCACATCGGAAACGGTTGCCGCCCTGCAGTGCCACATTCCGGAATTGCCGGGCAATCTGAGATTATTGGAAGTCTGTTTTGAGAAAAAATCCCCGTTATTCAATAGCTGGAGTCTTTTTTCAAATCGGTTATACAACCGCTCAATAAAAATATTGGGGTTTGACGAATCCCTAAACGGCATTACCGGCGACTGCTGCGAATTGGCTCGGTTAGTTGTTACAGCGGACAAAATCGCGAGTCCCGGAGTGTATTCCCTTGAGCTCGGTGGCTTATTGGTGATTAATCAGGACGGACAAATCCTTGCTTCAAATCCCGGAACCGGTTATTTGACCGTAAGCGAAACCGATGTTGTCTTTGATTTGCAGCGCGATTCCATCGGATATTACGATCAATCTACTCAGATTCGGATTCTGGTGTCAACTTTTACGAAAGTGGCCGGTTTTCAGTTCGATCTCGTTGACTCCGCTGATATTTTCAGGGGAATTGATTGTCAGAATCCGTTTGTGGACGGGTGGAATGTAGACTGCAGAGAATTGGATAACGGATCGCTGCGGATTCTGGCTTTCGGAGCCCCCGATACATTGTTGTCGGCCGGCAGTATTTTTCCATTAATTGTAAATGTGGGAACAAATCCGGATGTCCGGGGCGGCGCTTATCCGGTTTCCATTGAGAAAATCACTGTTTCCGATGAAAATGCCGAAAGCCTGAGCGGTGTTGGGAATACAGCAGGCGTTTACGTGGACAGTTTATTGCCGGCATCCTTTGATCTGCTGTTGCCCGGTGATAATTACACGGTATCCGCTGTTTGGGAAACCCAACATGTCTGGCAACGGAGTTCTTTCCCTCCGGCGAACGAAGCGATTGTCTATGATTTGAATAT
>QNCV01000067.1 GCA_003645845.1 Fidelibacterota bacterium
GAATTTCAGATTCGGTGTCAGCCTCAATGTTATCGATGGACGTGTAAACCAGTTAAAAACGGCCATGGATCTCGTACATTCCAACAATAATCTGGAACAATACAATTTAGGTCTTGAATATTCGATGAATCGCCTGATATTTATCCGGAGTGGTTATCGGTTTAACACCGATGAAGGCGGCTTTTCACTGGGAGGCGGTTTGAATCTGCACATGGGCGAAGGCCTGAATCTGCGGGCGGATTATTCCTATGCCGATATGGGCATATTAAAGGCGATTCACCGTTTTTCAATTGAGTTTACTTTGTAAAACATGATTTTATTAATTCTCAAAAAAGGAGGACTTATGAGAAATGTTACGTTATTTACGGTTGTGACGGCATTTTTGCTGTTAACGACAGGTCTGTTTGCAATTAACGGTTTCGACCGCGTCGCGGAAATCCCCTTTCCCGAGGCCACATTGAATAATGGCGGTGCGGGAAATATGATTGCCGGCGTTGATATTGACGAAGATGGACTGCTGGAAATCTACCTGGTCAATAACAACTGGAACGATGGACCAACCGAAGTGATACCACGGATCTACAAACTGGAATACGATGGCACTAACTGGCAGACTGTCTGGTCCGCAACACTGGATCCCTTCTATCAGAACACCTGGCCCTGTTTATCTCTTGCCGATCTTGATAATGACGGCAAGCAGGAACTGGTCTGGGGACCGGTGAACAGTACTTCCGTTTCGGCCAATCCTGATCGTATCGTGGTTTATGAACATGCCGGTGGCGACGATTTTGGAATTGATAATGGTGACGGAACCTATTCGCCGAATTCCACCTGGACAATCGTGACCGATGATAATGTCAATCTGAGGCCCATGGACTGGGAAATTGCCGATGTTGATAATGACGGCGTCGATGAGATTATTTTTGCTGATCGGAAGGGCGCCGATGGCGGATACTATTTCGGAGTCTGCTCAGTCGATAATATTCCGGATAATGCCGACGGCTCAGAAACCTGGACACTGGAAATGAGTGGCAAAGACTTTACTTTAGGTGCCGGGATACAGAACAAATGGGACATTGCTGTTGTCGGGAATAATTTTTATGCTTTTTGTGAAGCCGAAATATCGAAATTGTCCTGGGACGGCTCGGCATGGAATTATACCGCACTGTCTCCGATGGCCGGGGGTTCATCAAACCAGTCGGCTATAGCCGTTGATCTGGATGAAGACGGTACCGAAGAAATTCTCTGTGCCGTTTACGATTGGGGAGACGACAGTAAAAAGGCGATTATGCTTCTTCAGGAAGACGGAGATACGTTAAAACAAACCGAACTGGCAAATATCAGCTCCTACTGGTCGTCAGGCTCCCGGGGAGCCTGGGGCGGAGCGGTCGGAGACATTGATCAGGATGGCTATCTTGATTATGTATTCGGTTCTCGTGCCGGCGATGTCAATGCCCGGATTTTCCGATTCGCCTATAAAGGCGGAGACATCACCAATCCGGACAGTTATGAATTAAGCGTGATTGATGAAGATTATGGATCCGACGGTATCTGGAGTATCGTTAATATTGCCAATATGGATGACGACCCGGAAATGGAAGTGGTTTATACATCCAGCACTCCGATGGGGGGTCTGATGTCTTCGACAGCGCCGATTATTGTTCTCGATTATGCCGGCGCCGTTGAATTTCCGAATCTTGTCGTTGCCGAAGAGGTGCTGTTAAACGGCGAGATTCCCACCAACCTGTTGTTCAAACCGGGTCGTATTCTCGACGACGGTACTATCTGGTTTTGCGGTATGGATAACTCCGCCAAAGAAACCTATGTTTTCCGATCGGTTGATGATGGCAAAACGTTTACCCACAATGCAACCGGCCTCGGCGGCAGAGCGGCGCAGATGGATGCTTTCGACCAAAACATTGCAGTCGTCGCTACGGCGAATGGTAAGATTTTTCGGACAACCGACGGCGGTGTGACGTTTAGTGAGGTCTATTCTTACAATATCTCAATGTTGGCTCCCGGATGGTTTGACGGGATAAGAGTATTGAACGACAGTGTTGCGGTGGCTTTCGGAGACACCGAAACACCGGGCGACATGCATTTTGTACGCACAACCGACAAGGGCGCCACATGGACCGAAATTGAGGGTATTGACTATCTCGGCGCATCCTACGGTTATTATACCTTTGGTAACGGCGCCTGTAATGTTGGCGAGAGCATCTGGTGTGCCGGTTTGACTTCGGCTTACGATTCAGGCTATGTATTCCGCTCCTATGATGCCGGCGTCACCTGGGAAAGCTTCAAGATGGACACTGTCGTCCAGAAATATGCACGTTCAATCGCTTTTATGGACAATGACAACGGTATGATCAGCGACCGTTACGGCGCCGTATTAAAATCCAATGACGGCGGCGAGACGTGGGTAAAGGTCAATAATCCGGACACCTCTTCCAGCAGCTGGGTTAACGGCGTTGTCTGGATTCCGGGAACCAATATCATTGTCGGCCTTGATGACATTGGCGCATACTATACGACCGATTTGGGAGAGACCTGGACGCATATTGAGGCGCCGACGGTAGATATGACGGGCGATTATTATCTGTCAGGGGTATTCAAGAGTAATGATTTCGGATATATCTTTACAGATGCCGGTAAAGTCCTGCGCTTTGAAGGTCAGGTTGTAAGCGGAATTAAACCTTCGGATGTAAAGATTGCCGACCGGTATAAGCTGAACCAGAATTATCCCAATCCCTTTAACCCCACCACATCGATTTCCTTCGAAATTCCGAAAGCCGATCACGTTAAACTCATTATTTATGACATTCTCGGTCGGGAGGTCATATCCCTGGTTGACAATAATCTGCAACCGGGACGGTATGCCTTTGTCTGGAACGGAAAAGACAAGAACGGATTAAATGTTTCCACCGGAATCTATCTCTATCAGTTAAAAGCTGACGGAATCGTTAAAACCAGAAAAATGACATTTATGAAATAAACCGTCTTTAGAGCTGAAAAGGGGTTGTCTGGTAAAGGCAACCCCTTTTTTAATATAGACCTCTTCAAAAATTTTAGAAGAAAGTGAGTTGTTTGGGGTTTTTAATATTTTTAAATCAGGTTAGTAACAGAACAAGGACTAAGCGCAAAAAACAGCCCTTATTCCATCTCCAAAGGCATAGAAAGTAAACTCGGGAATTTCAAATAGCCTTACTTTCATAGTGACTTTTTTAGTCATTGTGAGAAGCTCATATAAATAAAGGTCTCTTGCCACATTCTTGCCCAGCTAAAATATATTGACAATATATTTACATTGGAGTATTTTGAAATACATGCAAGAAATATGAAGATAAAACAATATAAAAATTTACTGTGACTGCGGGATAACGATTAGAAACCGGTTGGATTAGATGAAGGCGGGCTTTTAAATGACCAAAAGAGGGAGATTTAGCATGGCTAAGGTGATTGATCAATTTTGGACTAATATTACAGTAGCGGTTATTGGCCTTTTCGTTGGAATTAATAATCTGTTAAGATGGATAAAGGACCAATCAGATACACGGGGATTGGTTCTCGGTGTAATTTGTACACTGCTGGCAGTTATTTGGCTTGTTTATGTTTTATATACCAGAAAGTCTAAATCCGATACGGCCGATTGAACCAAAGCATGAAATACCAGAAGAAAAAAATCGCCACTATATTAACGCTGCTGATTTTGGGCACAAAGGGTGTCTTTTGCGGACAATTGAAAACCTATGAGATCCAATCGCCGGACAGATCGATTGAATTATTCGTAACGGTTGATAACTCAATCAGCTACTCAGTGACTGTTGACGGTAAGAGTATTATTGAACCGTCTCAAATATTCATGACTATAGATAACAATCGCGTGTTGGGAAAAGACCCCAAAGTTCTTGATGTCAAAAAGCATACTGTCAGGCAGGCAATCAAACCGGTTATACCGGAGAAGTTTGCCGTTATTGATGATCATTTTACTGAATTAATTATTACGTTTAAGGATAATTATTCCCTTGTTTTTCGGGTCTATAATAATGGTGTGGCCTACCGTTTTAGAACAACTATAAACGGAGAGATAAAAGTTATTTCCGAGCAGGTGACTTTTAACTTTGCCGGAACTAATCATGTCTGTTTTCCTGAAGAAGAGAGTTTTTTCTCTCATAATGAGCGCAGCTATTTATATCTGCAGCTTGATACCATGTCCGCCGGACGTTTGGCCAGTTTACCGGTTCTGGTTGAAACAGAAGGACCCAGGGTGCTCATTGCAGAGAGCGCCTTACGTGATTACCCGGGGATGTGGGTAGAAAGCGGCGGAGGCAATACGCTCAAGGGCATATTCCCGCACTACGCGCTGGAAAGCCGTCTGCGACCGAATTCCGACCGCAGCGTGGTAGTTACAAAGTACGCCGACTACATTGCAAAGACAAAAGGGAATCGTAGTTTTCCCTGGAGAATTCTTGCTATTGCGAAGAACGACGGTGATCTTATCACCAATCAATTGGTTTTTCAACTTGCTGAAGAATTATGTATCAAAGACCCCTCCTGGATCAAACCGGGAAAAGTAGCCTGGGACTGGTGGAACGCCAATAATGTCTACGGAGTTGATTTCAGAGCCGGTGTGAATACACGGACCTATAAGTACTATATTGATTTTGCTTCAAAGTTTGGCATTGAATACATTATCCTGGACGAGGGCTGGTACAGGCTGGGCAATCTTCTGGACGTTGTACCGGAAATGGATGTGGAAGATCTCATCGCTTACGGTAAGAAAAAAAACGTGGGAATTATTCTTTGGGTAGTATGGAAAACACTGGACGACCAGCTGGACGTGGCGCTTGATACATTTGAAAAATGGGGAGTGTCGGGCATTAAAGTTGATTTTATGCAGCGTGATGATCAGGAGGCGGTGAATTACTACTGGAAGATTGCCGCCGAAGCGGCTGAACGCAGGATGCTGGTTGACTTCCATGGCGCTTACAAACCATCCGGATTGCGACGCGCTTACCCGAATGTAATTACGCGGGAGAGCGTAAAAGGGCTGGAACACAACAAGTGGAGCCGGGATATTACACCGAAGCACAATGTAACACTGCCGTTTATTCGTATGGTAACGGGTCCGATGGATTATACACCCGGAGCAATGATCAATGCCCAGCCGGAGAATTTCCGCATTATTTTCAATCGCCCGATGAGCATGGGAACCCGCGCACATCAGGTTGCAATGTACATTATTTATGAAAGTCCGTTGCAAATGATGGCTGACAGTCCATCCAACTATTTGAAAGAACCGGAATGTACGGAATTTATCTCAAGGATACCGACAACCTGGGAAGATACGCATGTTTTGAAAGCCAGTGTTGGTGAGTACCTGCTGCTTGCCAGAAAACATGGTAATAGCTGGTACATCGGCGCCATGACAGATGAAAACGCCAGGGAATTCACTTTAAAACCGGACTTTCTGGAAGATGGCAAATATTCCGCGGAAATCATCGAAGACGGAATAAATGCTGACCGCTATGGCAGCGATTACCGCAAGGTTACACGAACCATTTCAAAAAGTGATTCTCTCAAGATTAAACTGGCGCCGAGCGGTGGCTGGGCTGCTATTATGAGAAAATGCGGAGTCAAACAATGACTAAATCGAAATTTACCCGGCGCAGTTTTATCAAGACAGTGGGTGTCGGTACAGCCATGGCCGTACTGCCGACCGGCCTTCTAAAAGGAGTAATAAAGCGGAAGCCAAACATAATCTACATTCTCGCCGATGACCTCGGTTACGGCGATCTGAGTTGCTATGGGCAGCAGAAATTCAAAACGCCCAACATCGACCGTTTGGCAGCCGAGGGGATAAAATTCACACAGCACTATGCCGGTTGTACTGTCTGTGCGCCGTCACGTTGTTCGTTGCTAACCGGATTACATACGGGACATGCTCAGATCAGAGGAAACCGGGAAGTCATGCCCGAAGGCCAGGCGCCAATGCAGCCGGGCACCATGACTATTCCCACGCTTCTGAAGCGAGCCGGTTATATTTCCGGGATGTTTGGTAAGTGGGGTCTTGGCGCACCCGGCTCGGACAGCGATCCGACGGTTTTCTTTGATGAATTCTACGGCTATAATTGCCAGCGCCAAGCCCATAATTACTATCCGGAATATCTCTGGCACAACCGGAAAAAGGTATCGTTAGACGGCAAGACCTATTCCCATGACCTGATAATGAAAGCAGCGGAAGATTTTATCAGGGCCAACACAGACAAACCGTTTTTCTGTTATCTGCCTGTAACAATACCACATGCTTCCATGCACGCCCCAAAGCAATTACACGACAAATACCGTAAACTCTTTCCACAGTTTGAGGAAAAGACCGGTAAATACGCCGGACCGGATGTACGGAATCCTGTTGCGGCTTTTCCCGCAATGGTTGAATATCTCGACAACGGGGTCGGAAGAATTCTGGATTTATTGAAAGAGCTTGGGATTGATGACAATACGCTGGTAATATTTACCAGTGACAACGGTCCGCATCGAGAGGGCGGCCACGATCCGGATTTCTGGAACAGCAATGGGATACTCAGGGGTATGAAACGCGATCTTTATGAAGGTGGCATCAGGGTTCCTTTCCTGGCACGCTGGCCCGGGAAAATACAACCAGGCAGTCGCTCAGACCATATTTCCGCATTCTGGGACATGCTTCCGACCTTCTGTGAAATTGCTGATGTTGACTATACAAAAGACACTGATGGTATTTCTATGTTATCAGCTATGTTGGGTAAACCGCAGATAGAGCACGATTATCTCTATTGGGAGTTTACGTCATGGAACGGAGAAATTGGCAAACAGGCAATCCGCAAAGGAGACTTTAAAGCCATTCGGCAGAATGTCAGAGAAAATCCGGATGCCGGGATTGAACTTTATAATCTGAAAAATGACCCGGGAGAAACAATGAATGTTGCAGCGTATTACCCTGAAATAGTGCAGGAAATGAAGGTGCTTTTCAAAGAGGCCAGAACTGAATCCGCAGAATTTCCGTTATTCAAGCGCTAACAGCCCGGCTTTTTGCGGTATGTAATTATACAAGTGACAATAGGAGCAATGTGAAGATCCAAATTTATACAATGCAGAGTGTCGAAGAAGCCCGGGCAATTGCTGCTCTCGGTGTTGATCATATCGGTATCACACCGGGTAACTATGGTCTGCCGGGCGAGGTGGATTTTTCCACGGCGCGGGCGATCGTGGAGTCTATTGGCGATTCCGCTGTCAGTGTTGCGCTTTCTGTTGATTCCGATCTGACCGCCATTGAGACGATGGTAAAGACTGTCCGACCAAATATCCTGCAACTCTGTGGACCGGAGGATGCTGTTCCGCCCGCAGCAGTACGGGTTCTGCGGCAACGCCTGCCGGAAATTATGATCATTCAGGCTGTTTCCGTAGACGGACCGGAAGCGGTTAAAAGGGCCCAGGAATATGAAAAAGTCGTCGATTTCATTATTCTGGACACACAGTCTCCGGATATCGTGGGTATTGGCGCGTCCGGGCAAACTCACGATTGGCGCATCAGCCGGGAAATTGTGGATCGATTGAAAATCCCGGTGATTCTGGCTGGCGGATTGTCGCCGGAGAATGTTGCTGAAGCCATTCGTGCGGTGCGGCCCTGGGGGGTGGATTCGCTGACCCATACCAACCGCTTGCTGCCGGGAAATGGTTTCCGAAAAGACCTCGATCGGGTTCGTGAATTTGTAGCCGCAGCCCGGGGAATTAGATAGATGAATAAATCACAAGTAATTGTTCTGGGTGATGCGTGTGTGGATATGCTGATTCGATTGCCGGATCGGACGAGAAAACGAACTGATCTGTCGAATTCTGTCCCACAATTGCATGGCGGCGGTACGGCGGCAAACGTGGCGGTTGCCTTAGCGCGACTGGAGGTTCCTGTTGCACTGGTCTCTGCTGTTGGGGATGACGGCTATGGTCGCTGGATACTTGAGGATTTAGTTCGTGAGGGTGTGGATATTCAGTATATATCTGTGCTTCGCAATGCCTTTACGCCGATGGTTATCGCTCTCGTTGAAACGGATGGTGAGCGTATGATGGTAGTCTGGCCGCCGGAGGGTGGTGCGCAAACGCAGCTTCAGAAGGATGTCGTCGATCGGGCCTTTATGTCATCAGCGTCCTGGCTGCATACAACAGGTATGTGTCTCAGAACGTCACCGGCACGGGACTCGGTGCTGTATGCCATGAAATCGGCTCGTAAAGCCGGACTTACGGTATCGCTTGATCTCAACCTGCGTATGGAATTGCTGGGCTTAGACGATTTAACCCGGGAAATGTTTGAACGTGCGATTGAATTGTCAGACGTTGTTTTTGGCAACGCCGAAGAGGAGATTTTACAGATAACCGGTAAGGATTCGATAGCTGCCGGGGCAGAGTATCTTTCTGAAGGAAAGCGTATCGTTATTGCTCGACAAGGAGGCAGAGGCGCATTCGTTTTTACACCAAAAGAGACATTCCGGGTTCCTGCATTCCAGACAGAGATTGTGGACAGTGTTGGCGCGGGCGATGCCTTTAACGGCGGTTTTATCGCGGCACGTATGGCAAAACTTGATTTAAGAGAAGCAGTGAAATGGGGAAATGCGGTTGCCGCCTTTAAGATCGGTCATGCCGGCGCGCGGGCTTTACCATATATAAATGACTTGAGAAAAATGTTCAAAAAATAGAGAGCTTATAGAGATGCAGTCGAAAAGGTTCCCGGATTATGATGAAAAAGGACAAAATATTGGAACAATGTTTTCGGCAATCCACCGGTTCTTTAATTTGATTCCGGTTGTCTTTTTTATCTGTAGTTGCACCGGCGGAGAAATAAGGGAAAAGGAAACAATTCGCGTTGCCTCCTTCAATATCTGGGAAATGTCAACGACAAAAATAACCGATATCGATGAAAATGGTGTAGGACAAAATGAGCAACTGAAAGCTGCCGCAACAATCATTCGTAAAATTAATCCGGATATACTGGTCATCAATGAAATCGATCACGATATTGACGCGCTGCGGGACTGCAATGATCTGACGCTGAACGCGCGCCGCTTTCAGGATGCCTATCTGAGGCAGGATGACACTTTTAAGGAGTATCCGTATATCTTTGCGGCGCCCTGCAATACCGGACTGCTTTCAGGCAAGGATTTGAACAATGACGGTATCGTGGCCACTCCGGAAAATGCTTATTCCCGGGAATATGGTGATGATGCCTTTGGTTGGGGCGCTTATCCGGGGCAGTATTCGATGGCGCTGCTGTCGCGCTATCCGTTTATGAAAGAAAACATCAGGACATTCCAGAAATTTCTCTGGAAGGATCTGCCCGATAATTTGATCCCTACTGATTGGTATTCGCCGGATGAGATCGAAGTACTTCGTCTTTCGAGTAAATCACACTGGGATATTCCGGTGATGATCGAAAAAAAGACTATACACATGCTGATATCCCATCCAACGCCGCCAATTTTGGATGGGCCGGAAAACCGCAACGGACGTCGTAACTATGATGAAATCAGAATGTGGGTCCATTACATTGAAAACGATTCCGTGCTGGTCGATGATCAGGGAGTCCGGGGCGGATTGCCCAAGAGTGAAAGTTTTATTATCGCAGGAGACCTGAATGCAGCTCCCCATGGCGACCGACTGGAGAGCGGTGAGCGCTCAATTGATCTCTTGCTGAAGCATGATCGGATTCAGGATTGTGGCGATTTGCTGGTAAGCCGGGGAGCGCTCAACGGACATAAACCGGGCCCTCCGAAATACAGAGAGCGCCGAACGGCAGGATGGGGCAACCGCGGTCTTCGCATTGATCATCTGCTTCCCAGTACAGATCTCAATGTAGTTGGCGGAGGCGTTTACTGGCCGGATATGTCGATTGACGCAGAAGAAGCGGCGATGACCAGGAAGGCATCCGATCACCGCCTGATATGGCTTGATATCAGTATCAAATAAAACCGTTAATCTTGCCGAAGGTTTCTTTAGCCGTTTAAGAACGTTCTTACGTAAGTATACGGGATGGACCAGCAAAGAAC